>CBDTZB010000008.1:0-16150 GCA_965364795.1 uncultured Nocardioides sp. | reverse complement strand
CGTAGGTCAGCACCGGGTGCCGCTCCTCGGGCGGGGTGGTGATCGTCGACATCTCGCGGATGCCGGTGACCGCCATCTCCAGCGTGCGCGGGATCGGGGTCGCGCTCATCGCAAGCACGTCGACCGAGGTGCGCATCCGCTTCATCTGCTCCTTGTGCTCGACCCCGAAGCGCTGCTCCTCGTCGACGACGATCAGGCCCAGGTCCTTGAACCGGATGTCGGGATTCAGCAGCCTGTGGGTGCCGATCACGATGTCGACGGTGCCGTCGGCCAGGCCGTCGAGCACCTCGCGAGCCTCCTTGTCGCTCTGGAAGCGCGAGAGCGGCTTGAGCACCAACGGGAAACCGCTCATCCGCTCGGAGAACGTCGAGTAGTGCTGGGTGACCAGCAGCGTGGTCGGCACCAGCACCGCGACCTGCTTGCCGTCCTGCACGGCCTTGAACGCCGCCCGGACCGCGATCTCGGTCTTGCCGTAGCCGACGTCACCGCAGACCAGCCGGTCCATCGGCACCGTGCGCATCATGTCGGCCTTGACCTCGTCGACCGTGGTCAGCTGGTCAGGGGTCTCGTGAAAGGGGAAGGCGTCCTCGAGCTCGCGCTGCCAGGGGCTGTCGGGGCCGAACGCGTGACCCTTGGTGGCCTGCCGGGCGGCGTACAGCTTGATCAGCTCGGCGGCGATCTCGCGGACCGCCTTCTTCGCGCGGTTCTTGCGCTTGGTCCAGTCGCCCCCGCCCAGTTTGTCGAGGCTGGGCTGCTCGCCACCGACGTAGCGGCTGATCTGGTCAAGCGCGTCCGCGGGCACATAAAGCCGGTCCGGTGGGGCTCCGCGCTTGGTGGAGCCGTACTCCAGAACGAGGTATTCGCGGGTTGCCCCCTGAACGTCGCGCTGCTTCATCTCAACGAAGCGGCCCACACCGTGCTGTTCGTGGACCACGAAGTCGCCGGCCGCAAGTTCGAGCGGGTCGATCTGGCGTTTGCGTCGCGCGGGCATCGAACGCATGTCGCGCGTGGAGGACTTCTGCCCGGAGATGTCCTCCCCGGTCAGCAGCGCCACCCGCAAGGTTTCGTCAACGAAGCCGTGGGCCAGCGGACCGCAGGTCACGGTGACGACGTTCGCGTCGAGACTCTCGACGGACTCGACCATCCGGGCCGGGACGTCACGTTCGCCGAGCGCCTCGACGGTCCGCTGCGCGGGGCCGTGGCCGGGGTGCATCACGACGACGCGGTAGCCCTCTTCGCGCCAGCGGGCGACGGCTCCCAAGGCCTGGTCGACGTTGCCACGGTAGGGCTCGGCGGGCTTCATCAGCACCGAGCGCGTGGGAACTCCCGCGTCGGTTCCGTAGATGTTAGCGTCTGCCGGGCTCGGGGCCCCGGCACCCTGGTCGTCGATCCCGAAGGGACTGACCGACCACCAGGCCTTGCCCTGCTTGAGCGTGCGCTCACGCACGTCACCCAGGGAGTGGTATGACGCGGAGGTGATGTCTAGCGGGGCGGTCCCGCCACTTGCGGCCGCCGCCCAGCTGGCGTCGAGGAACTCTTCGCTCGTCGCGACCAGGTCGTGGGCGCGGCGTCGGGCCCGCTCGGGGTCGAGCACCAGCACGTGGGTGTCGGAGGGCAGCAGATCGACCAGCATCTCCATCTCGTCGACGAGCACCGGTGCCAGCGATTCCATGCCCTCGGTCGCGATGCCTGCGGCGATCTTGTCGGTGAGTTCGAGCAGCTGGGGGTTCTGCTCGCCCAGGAGTCGAGCCCGTTCGCGCACCTCGTCGGTCAGGAGCAGCTCGCGGCACGGTGGCGCCCACAGGTGCTCGACCTCCTCGTGGGTGCGCTGGTCGGCGACGGAGAAGTTACGGATTTCATCGACCTCATCCCCGAAGAACTCGACTCGCAGCGGGTGCTCCTCGGTCGGGGGAAAGACGTCGACGATCCCACCGCGTACGGCGAACTCGCCGCGCTTCTCCACGAGGTCGACCCGGGTGTAGGCCGCATCGGCCAAGCGGCGTACGACGTCGTCCAACTCGGCAGTGTCGCCCTTCGCCAACTCGACAGGCGCCAGGTCACCGAGTCCTTTGACCTGAGGCTGAAGCATGGAGCGGACGGGAGCGACCACGACGCGCAGCGGACCGTTGTCAGTGCCGGTGCCCGGGTGGGCCAGCCG
This sequence comes from uncultured Nocardioides sp., assembly GCA_965364795.1. Taxonomy (GTDB): domain Bacteria; phylum Actinomycetota; class Actinomycetes; order Propionibacteriales; family Nocardioidaceae; genus Nocardioides. The sequence goes on along the minus strand of CBDTZB010000008.1, from coordinate 13,992 downwards.
CCGGAGCACAGCGAGGCGTCGACCGACCGTGTCGCTGCGCGGGCTGAGCCGCTCGTGAGGAAGGGTCTCCCAGCTCGGGTAGTAGGCAATCGTCGATGGATCGATGAGCGCGCCCAAAGCCTCAACCAGGTCCTCGCCCTCCCGCGACGTGGCGGTGACTGCGAGCACCGTTCGACCAGCACGCAACAGGCCTTCGATGACGAAGGGGCGCACAGCCTCAGGGCCGGTGAGATCGAGGGTGGCCAGTGTCCCGGCCCGCGCGTCGTCGATCGCTGTGGCCAGGGTGGGGTCAGCGAGAACGGCATCAGCAAGACCGGCGAGGGTCACAGGATCTCCAGGGGTGCGAGCAACACGACGAACCCCCATCCGAGATGAAAGGGGGGCGAATTCGCAGTCTACGGAATCCTCACCGTCCCCCGCCTACCGTGGGGCCATGCGACGCGTTCGACTCAATCCCTTCCTAGCGGGCGCCTGCGCCCTGGTGTTGGTGGCCACCGCGTGCTCCAAGGAGAGCAACCGGCTCGAGATCGGCCCAGCCGCACAGATCTCCATCTCGCTACCTCCCTCGATCCAGGCGGAGCTCTCTCCCGGCCGGCTCCTACAGGACTCGCCCGCACGAGCCACGAACGCGCGCGAAGTGATCCAGCAGATCAAGGCCGCTGAAAGTGCCATCGATGACCCTCGAACCTCCCCGGACATGCTGGTCCGTGCCGGGCACCTCCAACAACTGGCCTACCGGGTGTTGGGCAACCGGCCCGAATGGGACGACAGGGTCCTCAAGGCGATGCCGCCCAAGTGGAAGCCGGTCGTACGCGGCAACGTGGCCTCGCGACGAGAGTTCCGTTCCATGTTCTCCACCTTCAGCGACACCCTTCCTGCCTGGAGGATCGTGGAGCCGTTGCCTGCCGCCGAGTTGAAGCGGTACTACCGCGAGGCCGAGCGCCGCTTCGACGTCGATTGGGAGTACCTCGCCGCCATCAACCTCGTGGAGACCGGCATGGGTCGGATCCAAGGACTCTCCGTCGCCGGTGCACAGGGGCCGATGCAATTCATCCCGACCACGTGGGCGGCGTACGGCAAGGGCGACATCAATGACCCCCGCGACGCGATCCTGGGTGCTGGCCGCTATCTGGCGGCCAACGGGTTCGCCAAGCCGGGAGGGAAGCCCGGAGCACTGTTCCGCTACAACAACCACACGGCCTACGTCCGTGGGGTCACCGCGATCGCGGAGCAGATGAAACTGCGGCCTCGCGCCTACCTCGGCTACCACGGCTGGCGGATCTACTACCTCTCCACCTTCGGCGATGTGCTGCTTCCGGAGGGCTACGAGTCACCCCAGCGGGTCCGCGTCAAACGCTACCTAGCCCAGAACCCGCAGCAGTAGGACACCCACCGGAAAGCCCCCCCCCAGATGGTTGAGGAGGCCGGCCACGGCCGTCTCGATACCACCGCAGGGCATACGGCAAAAGGGGTTTCGAGACACGGCTCCGGCGTTCCTCGGCCACCGAAGAGACCCTCAGAAGGTGTAGCCGAGCTCCCTGATAAGCGGGGCGAAGGCATCGCCGACGATGGCGGAGGTCTCGGCGTTGAACATCTCACGCGCGGTGGAACCGGCGGGGCGACTGTGGGCCTTGGTCACCGGAAGATCGGGCTCCCCGGGCAGACCCAACCCCTTCCAGACCGCAGCCAGATCTTCAGCCAGGGACTCGTAGCGCAGCAGGTGATCAACGATCACCTCACCGCGCAACCGGTAGATCTTGGCGTTGGCCTCAGCGAGGGAGGCGACACGCGGGGAGCGCACGAAGGAGTCGAAGGACTGGCGTTCGGGTTCATCGCGGGTCGCCCAGAAGTAAAGCGAGACGATGGCGTCCCAAGGGTTCCGCTCGATGGAGATCTTCGTGTAGTCGCGCCAGATCTTCTGCCCGACGATCGCCCGCACCTGAGCCGCCGGTGCGTGGGCGAACGCCTTCTTGGGCAGCGGCGGGGACTCGAAGTTCATCGGGCCACGCCCCCCACGCTCGACGCGGATGACCTCGTCCTGGGCGTTCAGCGGCGAGACGACGTCGTCGGGACCGCACACGGTCGACAACGCGATCTCCACGCTGGTCCCGGCTGTCTTCCTCGTCTTGAGGAAGATGAACCGATGCTCATGAGAGACGATCACTGCGTCAGCTGATTCAGGAGATGCCGTGCTCGCGCACGTAGGCCAGGATCTGCTCCGACAGCTCCGGCCGACACACGATGAGGTCCGGCAAGTAGACGTCGTCCTGGTTGTAGACCAACGGGCTGCCGTCGATGCGGCTGGTGAACAGGCCTGCCGCGCGTGCCACAGCGACCGGGGCCGCGGAGTCCCATTCGTACTGGCCTCCTGCGTGGACGTAGGCGTCGGTGACGTCCCGGGCCACCGAGATCACCTTCACACCCGCCGAACCCATCGCCACGAGCTCGGCGTCCAGCTCCTCCGCCAGCCCGTGGACGAACTCCGGTGGACGGCTTCGCGAGACCGCGATTCGCGGGCGCGATGAGGTCCGCGGGGGTACTACCGGAGGCTGTCCGGTCCAGAAGGTCTCGCCCAGGGCGGGTTGCGCCACGGCACCAGCCGTGAGCTCCCCACGCTCCCAGAGGGCCACGTGCACGGCCCAGTCCTCACGAGGAGGCTCGGAGAACTCGCGGGTGCCATCAACCGGGTCGATGATCCAGACCCGATCGCTGGTCAGCCGGGCCTTGTCGTCCTTGCCCTCTTCACTGAGGACGGCGTCGTCGGGACGGTGCTGTGCCAGCAACTCCATCAACAGGACGTGCGCGGCGCGGTCTCCAGCGTCCTTGAGCTCGCGCCCTTCCAGCCCTTCCTGGCGAACCTCAAGCAGGCGGTCTCCCGCGCGGTCGGCAAGCCAGGCAGCCATAGCGTGGTCATCGGTCGGCGGGGGCACCGGCACCGACGCCGTCCCGGACTCAGCGCTCACGACGACGAGCCAGGGAGGTGAGGAGGATGAAGCCGGCGGCGATGAGCGCGGCGGCCAGACCGGCGGCCAGACCACGTCGCAGCGGCAGGGCGTTGGTCAGCCCCGTCTGGGAGGTGCCCTCCATGTTGAGTTCCAGAGCTGAAGGTCCGCCCCAGATGTTGTTCTTCGACGACGCGCTGATCGCGTTCAGATCGGAGTTGGCCTGGTCGACCTTGCGCGAGAGCTTCTCGAAGTTGCGCGCCTTCTTGATCGCTCGGGGCATCTGCTTGAGGAGTGCCGCCCGAAGGACCTTGTTCTTCGTCGTCTCGGCGTCGAGCAGGCGCTTCTGCAGTCGCTGCAGCGTGTCTTTCGGCGTGATTCCACCGTTCTTCTCGATGGCGTCGTAGTAGTTGTCAATCGCCTTGGACTGGCCCTCAAGACCTAGGGAGAGCGCCGGTGGAGGCGACGGGGGGGTGAGGTAGGTCTTACCGCTGGTGAGCAGTTGCTCGATGAGCGACTCCCGGAACGCGGCACCCTTGTCGCTGGTGACGGTGATCCGGGCCAGCGAACTCGACTGGACCTGCTCGACGTTGCTGGACTCCCGCAACTCCTGCACGGTCATATCGTTGACCTCCGCGACGGGCTCGAGGACCGGCGATAGTTTCATGACCGCAGCGAGGTCCTTGACGAGGTCGATCCGCTCGTTGGGCAACTGGGAGGCTGCGCGCGTGTTCACGATGGCCGAACTGGTGCTCGACGTCACCGCGCGGGTCGACGCGCCGACGCCGACGGCCACCAGGGCCCCGATCAGCACCGGAACCCACCACAGACGCACCAGCGACGAAGTGGCGCCTGCCGTTCGTCGGCGGACATCTGCTGGATCAAGTCCAGTCTTCAAGTCACTCATGCGCGCTTTGTCCCCATCCGTCGGTGCCGAGAGACCCACACGTCGTCCGGGCCAATGACGTAGAATAGCAAGCCTGTAACACCAAACGCGGGGAAGGCAGCAACGGAGTGACCGATCCTCGACCCGACCGCACCCGTGTCATCTACATCTCTGGCACCGGCCGTAGCGGCTCTACGCTGGTCGGTAACGCCGTCGGATCCCTCCCTGGCACCCTGTCGGTCGGCGAGGTCAAGCTCGGTTTCCGCCGCGGTCTGGTCGACGGCGGCTTCTGTGGATGCCGCGAACTGGTCCGGGAGTGTCCGGTCTGGGTTCCAGCGTTGGAGGCGACCTTCGGCGCCGTTCCCACCCCCGAGCAGGCGGCTCGTCTCGACGAGCGACTGGCCGCGGCGGTGCGTACCCGCACCACACCGTGGTGGCTGGCCCGGCGCACCAGCGACGAGGTCACCGACCTGACCGATGTCCTGGGACGGCTCCTGGTCAACCTTGCCATTCACGGCGGATCCCACACGGTCGTCGACTCCTCGAAGCTGCCGGCGTACGGCGCCCTGATTGACCGCAGTCCGCACCTCGACGTCTTCGTCGTCCACGTCGTGCGTGACCCCCGGGCTGTCGCCTGGTCCTGGCAGCGTCAAGCCGCCTCCAGCCAGGTCAGCGGCTACGAGGAGGAACTCGAGCGCTTCGGCCCCAGCAAGTCGAGTCTGATGTGGCTGGAGTCCTCCTCCAGCACCGCTGCCCTCACCCGCAGGTCGGGTCGTCCTGCCCATGTGGTGCGTTATGAGGACTTCGTCCAGCGTCCGCGCGAGGTGCTGTCCGGCATCGCCACCTTTGCCGGGCTCGAGACCACCATCGACTTCGTCGACGATGAGGGCCTGCATCTGCGGCCCTCGCACGCAGTTGCGGGCAATCCCAACCGGGTGCGGTCAGGTCCGGTCAGGCTGCAGCTCGATGATGAGTGGGAGCAGTCGCTCCCCACCGGCCAGCGGCGACTGGTTTCCGCGATCACGGCCCCCAGGAGACACAGTCATGGTTACTGACCTTCCCACCTCGCCCGATCGCAAGGGCAACCCGCACGCACCCCAGGTGCGCCGCTCCCCCGAACCACTGTCGGTGCCCAACGTGCTCGCTGGCTCGGGCGTCCTCGGGCTGATCGTCGGAGTCGCCAGCATTACCGACCAACTCCTTATCGTTCTCGCAGTCCTCGTCGTGGGTGGCTGCGCGAGCACCGCCCTGATGCGGGGCATCGAACCGATCCTGGTCTTCTTCGCCACGGCCGTCGTGGTGCGGCCTCTGGTGGACATCACCGCCACTCAGCGGGGCTCGGCCATCTCCATCACCGAAGCCTTCGGCGGCGGCGTCCTGGTGGTCATGATCCTCTGGCTCGCCTTCCACAACCAAGAACTCATTCCGCGGCTGAAGAAGCCGATCCCCGTCGCGCTGATCGCCATGGTGCTGGTGAGCTTGTTGGCCACTTTGGGCAGCACCGATCTGTTGCAGGGGTTCGCGGCGACCAGCCGCGTCACCGCCGGGCTCGCGCTCTTCCTCGTGACCGACCTCCTGCTGCACCTCAAGCGCATCACCCTGCGGCAGTTGATGCTGCTGATCTTGGCCACCAGCGTCGTTCCGTTGGTCTACCCGCTCCTGGGGCTCGCCGGCGTCGAGGTCTTCCATCAGAAGGACGGCGTCACTGCCCTGAAGTCGGTCTTCTTCCTCTCTAACAACTTCGCCTACTTCCTGATGCCCATGCTCGTGATGGGCGTGGCCTGGGCGCTGCGCAGTGTCGGTTGGCAGCGCATCGTCGCGCTGGCCTACGTCGCCGTGGTCGGTCTCGAACTCCTCCTGGCCGAAACCCGCGGCGCCTGGCTGGGTGCGGCCATCGCGGTCCTGATCGTCACGTGGATCCTGGATCGACGCATCGCCGCGCTCTCCATGATCGCGGTGATCGTGATGGTCGTATTCGTCCCGTCAGTCAACGCGCGCCTGACGTCACTGGCTGAGAACCCCTATGAGCCTCGTTCGGAAAGCTCCTTGGACTGGCGCTTCGGCCAGTGGCAGCGACTGCTGCCCGAGGTCCTCCACGCCCCGGCCCTGGGCGGTGGGCCCGGCGAAGCTGTGCGACTGACCACCAAGGAAGCACACAACGACTACCTGCGGGCCGCGGTGGAGACGGGACTGATTGGCTTCGCTGCCTACGTGTTCTTCCTCGGGGCCGCGATCTACACCGCTTGGAGGGCGGTGCGACGAGTCAGATCCCTTCCGCTCCGGAATGGGGAGACCGAGCGCCAGCATCTCCTCCTGATGGCGGTGTTCATCGCCTTGGCCGCTCACACCATCGCTGTGGCCATCGGTTCGGCCGGTGAGAACCTGATCGACAACGTCACGTTCCTGTGGAGCACCCTGCCTCTGTTGGCCATCGTGCAGTGGTCGCTGACCGCGGAACCCGATGAGATCCGGTTCACCCGTGACTGAAGCCGGCAGCGCCCCTCAGCGCGTGACCTCCCTGCTTCCCCCCGTCTCTCGCAGAGCTGGGCACGCGCTGCGGCGCCGCGCCAACGCCCTGCGCCCCGGAGAGCGTGAGCAGCCGCGATACTTCATCGTGGGAGCCAAGCGCGCGGGCACCACCTCCCTGGACGAATACGTCGTGGACCACCCCCTGGTGTTGCGAGGCATGGTGGAGAAGGGGTGCCGCTACTACGACGTCAACTACGACCGGGGACCGCGTTGGTACCGCGGCCATCTCCCGTTGCGAAGCGACATCGACCGCCTCGAGCAGCGGCTCGGCGGGCGGCCCATCTTTGGCGAGTCCAGCCCCTACTACTGCTACCACCCGGAGGCTCCCGCTCGGATCGCCGCCGATGTGCCCGCTGCGCGTCTGCTCTTCGCGCTGCGGGATCCTGTGGAGCGGGCCTGGTCCCACGTCCGCTACGAGATCGCTCGCGGCTTCGAGACGTTGTCACCGGTAGCCGCCTTGGACGCCGAGGCCCAGCGGTTGGCCCAAGTGGACGACACGTCCCGTTGGTTCGCCCACCGGCACTTCAGCTACGTCGGCCGTAGCCGCTACCACGAGCAGGTGCAGCGCCTGCTGCAGCACTTCTCCCCGGAGCAGCTTCTGGTGCTTCAAAGTGAACGCATCTTCAGCGATACGCAGGCCGTGATGGGCGACGTCTTCGATCACCTCGGCCTGCCCCCACACCGGCAGGCGGAGTACCGCGCCCACAAGGTCCTGGCGGCCGAGGAGATCCCGGACGAATTCCGGGCTCGAGTTCACGACGCGGTCGCCGACGACCTCGCGTTGCTACACGGCCGAAACGATCTACTTCGTAGTCCCTTGGATTGGCCCGGCGCTCCCTGAGGCGCTGAGCTCGGGCCATCGAGACATCGCCTCGCGATCCGCGGGGTCGACGAGCGCCAGAAGGTCGTCCCAGGTCTCGACCCGGTCCTGATCCGCAGGGGGAACAAGGCCCTGGGCCAGGAAAGGAACGGCTTCGCGCGGGGACAGCCGCCCGGCCTGAATCATTCGGGCGGTGTTGTTGGGAGGCAGGGCACCTTCGACCACGACATATGCCGCGGACGGCAGGATCTGACGCCCACCGAGCATCGACAATGAGACCCGGTGGCCACCATCGAGGAGCACGTAGCGGTCCTGACCCAGACTCCAGCCTTCCAGCTCGGTTCCTGCCTTGATCCTGGTCACCGTGACAGGTCCGAAGCTGTCGGGGCCATGAGCGTCGTACCGATCGAGAAGCTGCAGGCTGGCACTGACGATGGCCCGGAAGATGGTGCGCTGGCTGGCCGCGCTGGCGCCGCCGACGCCGTTGCGCTGAACGAGGATCACGTCGAACCAGTCGCCGTAGGCGCCGGCGTAGACCAGATCGAGGAAGGCCTCAAAGTCGTTGACCCGCATCCGCGGGTGCGCTCGGGCCAGACGGAACAGCTCCATCCGAGCCAGGATGTCGCTCCGGAAAGGGCTGACCAGGGTGGCGATGTCGAGGTCGTCCTCGCTGGTGATGGACCCGCGCAGCCGCCACCGGTTCAGCGCCCAGCGCAGTCCGGGAACCTGCAACGTCAAGGCGCGCACGGCCTGGTCTCGCTCCACCCGAGTCAGACCGCACTTCCAGATCACAGCCCCGTAGATCACCGCGATGACGAAACCCGCCACGAACACTTCGAACACTGGGTCCATCGGTAGTAGAACAACGATGAGCCTGGCCACCAGGAGCGCAAACAGAGCGGCTGCAGCGGCGACGAAGAACTCACGACTGAATGGCCAGCGCGCAGTCGCCACCCGGTGGACCGCGATGATGCGGACCGTTCCTCCGAGGATGAAGGTCGCGCCCCAGGCCACGGCCGCACCCTCGATGCCCATGATCGGCACCAGGATGATGTTGAGGCTGATGTTCAGCACCAGGGCCGCCACGTTGAAGGTCATGTTGAGGCGGTTGCGGCCGATCTGGTTGAGCAACACCGAAGACGGTGCACCGACGGCCTCCGCCGCGGCCCCGACCGCCAGAATCAGCACCACCGTTCGACCGTCGACGAACTCTCCGCCGAAGATGCCCAGGACCGCTGCAGGGACGGCGACCACCCCAGCAAGGATGGGGAAGGAGAGCCGGGAGCACCACAGGACGACCGACAGATACTGATCGCTGACCCCGTCGCGGTCACCGTGCTCCCAACGAGACGCCACCCGAGCCGCCATGGAGGCGGTCAGAGGAGTGATGGCGAAGGTCGCGATCAACACCACTCGCGCGGCGACCTGGTAGATACCGACGTCGATCGAGGAGACCAGGACGCCGAGGACCAAGACGTCGGCCCACAGCAGCCCCTGGGTGGCCATGGAGGCCACCCAACTCAAGGATGCGAACGAGGCGAGCTCCCGCCACGGCAGGTTCAACGATGCAGAGGGCTGGGTGGCCACCAACTGCCTGAGGGCACGTAGCGCCAGGATCGCCGCCACACCGCTGGCGACGGGAAGCGCGATCGAGGCGGCCACCACCCCGCCCCCGCCGATCAGAAATCCTGCGGTGAGCAGGATCCTGAGCCCGGGATCGAGAATCTGGCCGATCAGGGTGTAGGGCCGCATGGTCAAGAAGCCCTGGGTCGCTGCCAAAGCGTTGTCTAGCAGCACGGCGAAGGGAAGGCTCAACGCGAACAGGCGCATCGGGGTGGACAGAGCCGGATCGCCAAAAACGGATTCCGCCAGGGTCCCGGCGGCGAAATACCACACGATGGACAAAACGGTGGCCACGGCCAGCGGAACGCTCAGGCCCAGCACGATGGAGCCGCGGACCCCACCGTGGTCGCCTCGAACCGTGTAGGCGGCGACGAAGCGCGTCATGGCGGCACGCATGCCAAGGCCACACACCAGCACCAGGATGGCTCGGAACGCGAACGCGACGGTGTACTGGCCGACAGCCTCGCCGCCGAGGAACCGCGCCAGCAGGATGATGATTAGCACGTTGCTGACGTTGCTGATCACCGAACCAGTGAGCGCCCATCTGCTGTCTTGGGCGAGGCTCGGGCCCGGCGAGTCTGTGACAGGTCGAGCCACGCGGCGGATCTCCTTGGGTTGGATCTATCTGGACTTCGCGGCGAATCTGACCTTCGCGAGGGGCCGGGTCTTGTTTCCATTGGCGTCCACAGCGCGGGCCTTCAGGACGTAGCGCGCCTTGCTTGAGGTGTTGGGTAGCTTCATCCGCAGCACCCACCCGGTCCTCATCGCCAGGTCCTTGCGGAGGTCGGCATCAACGAACCGGGCCTTGCGACCCCAACGACCGTTGGGCCTCAGGAACCGCTTCACAAAGGTTTTCCGGACCTTACCCTGCCGCTTGACGCGCTTGATGACCTTCTGCACCACCTTGACCTCGACGGTGCGAACCGCCTGATCGTCGGAGGCTGAGCCTCGGATCTTCACCCACCGTGCCCGGACGGTGCCGGAGGGAGCCGACTTCACCGCGACCTGGGGCGCCGCATCGTCGGGGACACTCACCTTGAAGGGCACCCGGTGACTCGAACTCAGCTTGCCGGTGGGGTCCTGGGCGCGCGCGTCGACGGCGTACGACCCGGAGGGGAGGTTCACCGGCACCGACCACGACGTGGCCGTCGCCCCTGCCGAGCCCAGAGTCGCCGGGAAGAAGTTGTAGGCCCTTCCCCAGGACCCGTCGCGCTGAAGCCAGGGATTCTTCGTCCGCTGCCTATTCTTGATCGCCACGCGCACTGCGGACACCGCCTTATCGTCGGTGGCGGTCCCGGCGAACGTGATCGGGTTCTCGGTCTGTCGACTGTTCTCAACCGGGGTGGTGATCTCGACCCCAGGCTTCTCAGTGTCAGCGCTTGTGACCTGAACGGTGAAGGGTCGGTACGCCGAAGACGGGTCCTGGTTTCCGGATGCGTCCACCGCGACGGCGTCCACGGCGAACGAGCCGTCGGGCAGCGTGAGATTGAGCGACCAGTCGGTCGAGGCGGCTCCCGGGGAGGCCAGCGTTGCGAGACGCATGGCGTAGTTCGGACCGAAACTGCCGTCCGCCTGCAGCCACCTGTTCGTGGTGTCCGCGCGGTTGTAGATGGCGACCCGGACCCGGGCAATTTCCCGGTCATCCCTCGCCCCACCGAGGATGGTGATGTCGGGGGAGGCCAACTGTTGGTTCGCCGATGGAGCCGAGATCGTGGTCTCCGCCGGGACACTGTCCGGGCCAGGGTCTACCGCCGCCGGCTCGACCAGGCTGTAGTCCAACTCGGCGTAAGCGCCGTGGAGATTGTCGTAGAAGTCCATCCGGATCGTGTGCTCTCCCGGCGCGAGAGCTTTCGAGGTGCCCGTGCGCGGGCTGTCGCGAACCGCTTCCTCCCAGTTGTCGATGATCCGTTCACCATCTACGTACACCCGCACGCCGTCGTCCGCCGTGGCGGTGGCCCGGATGGACTTCGCTTCGGTGAGGGTGACCGTTCGGGTCCAGCGCGCAGAGAAGTAGTCGGGACCCACGTTGGTCCCCGGGGGGGAGTTCAACGCGTACCAGTCGCCAGCCTGCGCCTCGCATCTAGCGTTACTCGGTGCGCCCGCGAGGGAGGTGTTGGGCCAGAACTCCGCGGTCCAAGGGGTCGCGGCGTCGCACACCAGTTGCGGGCTGGTCGGCGGAACCGCGGCGCCGGTGCCGGCGCTGGAGAACAGACCGCCGACCTGACCCCAGTTGATGCCGCTGCTTCCGTCGTCGACGACCTGCCGGTTGTCGAACTGCACCCGGCCGTTGGCGGCGGGGAACCGGTAGAGGCGACCGTCGGACCAGGCGGCGTACAGCCAGCCGCCGATGAAGTCCAGGGCGCGGGCGTTGCTGAAGTTGCGACCCGACGCCACGTCCTCGCGGGAGTTGATGATCCCGCTCTCAAGGGAGTACCCGCGCGAGTAGAGGGTGCTGTCATCGCTCTTCACGTAGTAGATGCGGCCGTTGAGGTACGCCGCCACATCGGTCTCGGCCACACCGTAGGGCTGGCCGTAGGGGGTCAGACCGGAGTCCAGGTCGACGTATCCGACACTGGTCGAGAGGTTCGTTGCCTCCCCGATGGCGCTGTCGGAGAAGGGCCGCGAATAGAACGCGTCGGAGCCACCGAAGTAGTGCACCTGGCCGTTCTGCACGAAGCCGTCGCGCAGTCCGCTCCAGTTGATCCCGTCCACACCGGGACCGCTGACGGTCTGAGGAGAACCCAGGGTGGCGCCGTCGAAGGTCACCCGACGCAGTTCGCCGCCGGGCAAGGTGTAGTTCAGCTGAACGGGCAGTTGCACCTCGACCGGCTGCGGGTTGGTTTTTCCACCGGCAACTCCGAGCACAGCGAGGCGCTGGCGGACTTCGTTGTTGAAGAAGTTGGTGTCACTGCCGATGAACAGGTTCGTGTCGGTGGAATGCATCGCCTCCACGCCGCGACCACGGTCACGACCCGGGTTCCATGACAGTGGCACACCGGTGAGCGGATCGAGCGCGACGATGCCGTACCGCTCCACGGCACCGGGGCCATCGTTGTCGCCACGCGGCGCGGGATAGGCGTTGTTGACCCAGCGCTGATGGCCGCCGACGTAGACCGCTGCGTCGGTGATCTCGTTGTGCCAGAACGTGTCTCCACCGGAGAGGTTGCGCCACGTGGGGAGTTGTCCGTCGCCCGAGGCTGTCGGCGGCAACTCCCACCGCGCGGCGGAGTCACACAACGAGTCGGGGCCTCGGTGAGCGCCGGTGCCACTGACGACAAGGAAGGAGCTATCCGGGGAGATGTCGAGACCCCGGATCCAGGAGTCGGCGTAGACCTCGTTGCAGTCACCGGCGTACAGGTCGGTCGACCAGTTCGCCACCGAGGGCGTCCCCTCCAGATTGATCAGCGCCAACTGCTTGCGCGTGATCGTGCCGACCCGCTCGAAGTTGCCTGCGACCGCTAGCCACTTGCCGTCGGGCGAGGCATCGATCTCCTGGACGTAGGTCGCGTATTCGTAACGTGACCGCGTGATCGGCAGGTCGAAGTCGCTCTGCAGCGCTCCCGTGGTCGGATCCAGCGACCCGAGGCGCGTGACCGATTGGTCGTTGAGTTGGCCGAACCGACCCGCGACGATCAACCGGTCCCCCACCAGGGCCAGGTCGCTCACATCACCGTTTGCCGAGGCGTTGAAGGAACTGACGATGGAGCCGTCCAGCGCGAGGCGGACGATTCGTTTGCGCTCCTGGCCGTTGACGGTGGTGAAGTCACCCGCGACGTAGATCGACTGCCCGTCCGCGGCGAACTGGACCGACTGGACACCGGGGCGGTCGCCGACCAGACCGGAGGTGTTGGGCTCGGGACCACGGAGTTCTGGGGCGAACCCGGGGACGATCTGTCCGGTGATCGAGTTGAACATGAACAGCCACTGCCGCGTCTGATCCGGGGACCCGGGAGCACCATTGCGCAGAGAGGTGAACGAACCGCCGACCACCACCAACGGTCCCGCGGAGTCGATGCCGTGCACGCGACCGTTCAGGATTCGCGGTTGCCGCTGATCGGGCTTCGGATTGACCACCACGTCCTGATCGGCCTCGCCGGCCTGCCCAGGCGAGGCAGTGATGGCGACCCCACCAAGCGACAGCACCACTGCAGCGACCACCGCTGAAAACAACGTCCGAGTCATGTCGAAGCATCCCCATCTGATTCTGGGATAGCCACCCGCGACTAGCCCCCCGTGTATCACCCTCAGGCGCCCACCGCCGCACGTCAAGTCGAGCACAGAACCCCACCGACCGAGAATCCGGTCGATGGGGTTCGCAGTTGCCGTCGGCGACTACCGACCGCGAGTGACGAACTTCGTTTTGGCCGGCGTCCGGTCGCTGTTGTCGTTGACATCGATGGCGCGCACCTTCACGATGTAGCGCGTCTTGGCGGCCTTCTTGGGCAGCTTCATCTGCACGGCCCATTGGGTCTTCGTCGACAGATCCTCAGCGATCACCGTGTCGATGAATCCGGCCTTGCGACCCCAACGACCGTTGGACTTGAGGTAGCGCTTGACGACCTTCTTGGTCACCTTGCCGTTGCGGTTGACCTTCTTGACGACCTTCTGCAGGACCTGGACCTGAACCTTGCGGATCGCCTGGTTGTCGGTCGCCACGCCTTCGACGCTCACCGTCCGGGCTGCCGTGGTCCCGGTCGGAGCCGACTTGACGACGGTCCGAGGAGCCGAGGCATCTGCGATCAGGACCGTGAAGGGCACGTAGTCGCTGGGGCTGAGGTTGCCCTTGGCGTCCTGAGCCTTCACGTCCACGGCATAGCTGCCGGTGGGCAGGTCGACCGGGATTGTCCACTCGGTGGTGGTGGCACCCGGGCTGGCCAGGGTGGCCGGATAGAAGTTGTACGACGGACCCCAGGTCCCGTCCGGCTGAAGCCAGCGGTTGGTGGCATCACTGCGGTTGTAGACCGCCACGCGGACCGTGGTCACACCCTGGTCGTCGCTGGCCGTTCCGCTGGCCGCGACCGGGTTGCTGGTCTGCTGGCTGTTCCGGGCCGGGGCGGTCACCTGAACGGTGGGGGCCACGGTGTCCGACGGGACGGTGTTGACCGTGAAGGGCTGGAAGAAGCTGGGCTGCGTCTCGTTGCCCGCCGCGTCCCTGGCCCGCACGTCGAAGGCGTAGCTACCGTCAGGCAGAT
>CBDTZB010000007.1:0-16603 GCA_965364795.1 uncultured Nocardioides sp. | reverse complement strand
TGGTCGTAGCCCACCCGGAACCACTTCTGCCGCTGAGCGGCCGAGCCGTGGCTGAAGGTTTCCTCCCGCACCTGACCGGTGGTCTTCTGCTGGATCCGGTCGTCGCCGACGGAGGCGGCTGCTTCCAGCGCCAGGTCGATGTCTTCGTCGCTGAGTTCGTCGTACAACACGTTGCCGTCGGCGTCCTCGGTCTCGGTCGCTGCCTTGGCCCACATGCCCGAGTAGCAGTCGGCCTGGAGTTCGAGCCGAACGGCGTCGGACTGCGGACCCTGTTGGGTGCGGACCTTGCCGAACTGACCGGTGATGTTCGAGATGTGATGGCCGTATTCGTGCGCCAACACGTAGGACTCGACGAAGCCGCCGTCGGGGCCACCGAGTTGTTTCTCCAGAACCTCGTCAAAGAATCCGGAGTCGAGGTAGATGCGCTGGTCGGCGGGGCAGTAGAAGGGGCCCACCTCAGAGGTCGCCCCGCCACACCCGGTGTTCACCGACCCGGTGAAGGTCACCAGACGGTCGGCCACCTGGAAGTCTGAGCCCAACTCATCGCTCCAGAAGTCGACGAGTGAGTTCTCCACCGCCACCCGGGCACAATCGGCGCTCTTGTTCGCATCCGCGCCCGTGCGGCACGAGGCATAGCGTCCGGTGTCGCTGAGCCGGGTCGCATCGAGTCCGCTTGCACCTGAACCATCCGAACCACCGGTGCCCGGAATGTCCACGCCGGCGAACTGGGAGATCGCGAAGACGATCAAGACGACCACGATCGTTCCGATGCCGCCCTTGCCGCCACCGGGGATCGGGATGCCGCTGCGGTTTCGCCCACCACTGCTGCGCCCACCGCGGCTCGCACCACGACCGGCATCGGTGACGCGTCCGGTGTCGAGATTGGCTTTCGGATTGAAACGAACCATCGCCTTGCTTCCTCCAGGAAGTGATCTGACCAGTCTGAGCCGCGATTGCCGTGGCGTACCTCACTCACAAGTGGTGAATCGGCCCGCGCAGCGTGCCTACACTAGAGCCAGTCATGATTACTGCCCACCAACTCGAGGTTCGAGCCGGTGCGCGGCTGCTGATGGAGGATGTCTCGTTCCGTGTCGCCGCAGGCGACAAGATCGGCCTAGTGGGTCGAAACGGAGCAGGCAAGACCACCCTCACCAAGATCCTGGCCGGCGAGGCATTGCCCGCGTCCGGTTCAGTTACTGGTGCGGAAGACGTGGGCTATCTCCCTCAGGACCCCCGCACAGGAGATCCTGAGGTCCTTGCGCGCGACCGGATTCTGTCCGCTCGCGGACTCGACGACGCCGTACGACGGCTGCGCGAGGCCGAGGACGAGATGGGTAGCGACGACCCGAGGATCCGCGAACGCGCGATGAAGCGCTACACCCGGGCCGACGCCGACCTGCACTCCGGTGGCGGGTACGCCGCGGAGTCTGAGGCCGCGACGATCGCGGCCAGCCTGGGGATTGCCGATCGCATCCTGGGGCAACCGCTCAAGACTCTGTCCGGTGGACAACGTCGTCGCGTCGAACTGGCTCGCATCCTGTTCAGCGGTGCCGAGATCATGATCCTGGACGAACCGACCAACCACCTCGACGCGGACTCGATCGCCTGGTTGCGCAACTTCCTGAAGGCTCACACCGGCGGCTTCATCGTGATCAGTCACGACAACGACTTGTTGGAGGAGACCGTCAACAAGGTCCTCCACCTAGATGCGAACCGCTGCGAGATCGACATCTACAACATGGGGTGGAAGAACTACCTCACCCAGCGCGAGACGGACGAGAAGCGCCGCAAGCGCGAGCGCGCCAACACCGAGACCAAGGCCAAGACGCTTACCGACCAGGCCAACCGGATGCGCGCCAAGGCCAGCAAGGCCCAGGCTGCCCAGTCGATGCTGAAGCGGGCCGAGAAGATGATGGCCGGGCTCGAGGGTGAGCGCGCGGTTGACAAGGTCGCCCGCATCAAGTTCCCCGCACCCGCGCCGTGCGGCAAGACACCCCTCACCGCCGAAGAGCTTTCCAAGTCCTACGGGTCGCTTGAAGTCTTCACCGACGTCAACCTGGCCATCGACAAGGGCTCACGGGTCGTCATCCTGGGCTTCAACGGTGCCGGCAAGACCACCATGTTGAGGATCCTGGCCGGGGTGGACAAGCCGGACACCGGACAGGTCGTTCCCGGGCACGGGCTCAAGGTCGGCTACTACGCCCAGGAGCACGAGACCCTCGACACCACTCGCACGGTCCTGGAGAACATGCAGTCCGCTGCCCCCCAGTTGACCGACACCGAGGCTCGCAGCGTGCTCGGCTCCTTCCTCTTCTCCGGCGACGATGCCCACAAGTCGGCCAAAGTGCTCTCCGGTGGAGAGAAGACGCGGCTTGCTCTGGCCAGCCTGGTCGTCTCCAGTGCCAACGTGTTGCTCCTCGACGAGCCCACCAATAACCTTGACCCCGCGTCACGTGAAGAGGTGCTGGCTGCGATCCGCTCCTACGAGGGTGCCATCATCTTGGTCACCCACGACGAGGGTGCGGTTCTCGCGCTGGAGCCGGACCGGGTGTTGTTGCTGCCAGACGGCGACGAGGACCTGTGGAACGACTCCTACGCCGACCTGGTTTCCCTGGCCTGACCTGCCACCAGCAGGTCCCACAGGATGCGCGGCGTACGTGCCCACCCGTGTTGGCGGATGGCGGCGCGGGCATCTGCTCCGGCCAGGACCAGGCCGCTCCAGAAGATCACCTCGGCTCCGATCAGCGAGACCGCGATGAGTCCCGCTATACCCGCGAGACTGACGCCGAGGAACGGGACCACGCCCAAGGCGAGATAGGGCACGAACGATGTGGCCATCGCGACCACACCCAGCCGAAACCTCATGGCTGCTCCTTCGATCAAAGTTCGTGCAACAACTGTTGTAAAACACGCGTTAAACTAATCTAGCACCATGCCCCGTCTGGTCGACACCACCGAACGACGTGCACGTGTAGCTGCGGCCGCGCGCTGCGTGATCGCCCGCGATGGTCTGGAGGGAACCACCATCCGCAAGGTGGCCGCCGAAGCCGGTAGCTCGACCACAGTGGTCACGCACTACTTCCGCGACAAGGATGCGCTGATCGTCGCCGCCGTCGAGGATGCCTACGAGGCGGTGGAGTCGCGGATGCAGGTGCTCTCTCAGGACCTCCAGCCCGATGGCTCAGTTCTGAAGCGGCTCAGACTGATGCTCTTGGAAGCCTTGCCCCTGGACCGCGTACGCCGCGATGAAGCGCGGGTCTGGATGGCCTTCTGGGCGGCAGTAGCGTGCAAGTCCGACCTTCGGTCGGTGCAGCGAGACGGCTACCGGACCTGGCGTGCGCTGGTGCGGGGCGTGCTGAGCGAGGCAGCGACGGCTGGCGAGTTGCGCCCGGACGTAGTGGTCGATGACGCACTGGACCACGTGCTGTGCTTGGTCGACGGCCTGCTGATGCAGGCGACCCTCGAGCCGAAGCGGTATCCCGCGGCCCGCCAGCAACAACTGCTGGAAGCAGCGCTCGTTGGCCTCGCTGTCGGAGTCGACTCCTAGACTTCACGGCATGACAACCGAAGAAGCCGCTGCCGAAGCGCTAAACACCGAGGAGCTAGCCACGGTCGGACTGCTCTACGACGTGGCCGGTCCTGTCGCGACGATCACTCTGGACCGACCGGCCTCTCGCAACAGTCAGACTCCGGCGATGTGGCGAGCCTTGGCAAAGATCGGGGCAGACCTGCCCAGCGACGTACGCGTCGTCGTACTGCGGGGGAGCGGCCCCAGCTTCTCGGCAGGACTCGACCGGGCCATGCTCGCGCCCGGAGGGGGCGACGGGGTGGAAACAGTCGCCGAACTGTTGACCAAGGATGACCAGAGCATCAGCGAGACCATCGATGCCTACCAACAGGGGTTCACCTGGCTGCGGAACCCTCAGTTCGTGTCGATCGCGGCCGTGCAGGGCTACGCGATCGGAGCCGGATTTCAGCTGGCCCTGAGTTGCGACCTGCGCGTCGTGGCCGACGACGTTCAGTTCTGCATGAAGGAGTCGGCCCTTGGCTTGGTCCCGGACCTCACGGGAACAAAGCCGCTGGTCGACAGCGTTGGCTACTCGCGAGCTCTGGAGATCTGTGCCACCGCCCGGATGGTTGGCGCCGATGAGGCGCTGGCCATCGGATTGGCCCTGACCTCGGTGCCCGCGCCAGAGCTCGACGACACTGTGGCTGACCTGGTCTCCGCACTGACTGCTCCCATGGCCGGGGCTGTGCGCGAGACCAAGGCTCTGCTCCTCGACATCTACGAGCGTGACCTTGACACCCAACGCCGCCTCGAGCGCGAGGCGCAGGCCCGCCGCTTCCGCGAGCTGGCCGCTCAGATCCCGTCCTAGACAACCAGCAGGAGACACATGTCCGGCATGCACCCAGGCGCCGCCTACCGAAGTCTTCGCACCGACCGCAGCGTGGTGGACAACCGGATCTCTCGCGAGACCTTCCGCCGGATCCTCGGCTTCGCTCGACCCCACCGGAAGATCATCGTCATCTTCCTCACGCTCACGGTGATCGATGCCGCGATGGTGGTCGTGCAACCCCTGTTGATCAGGAGCATCATCGACGACGGCATCACTGCCGGGGACTCTGGGCTGGTGACGCTGCTGGCCCTGGCGATGGCGGGGGTCGCAATGATGAGCGCGGTGATCGCTGTCCTGGCCGGCTGGTTCTCCTCGCGGATCGGTGAGGGACTCATCTTCGATCTGCGCACCCAGGTCTTCGCTCGGGTGCAACGACAATCCCTGGCGTTCTTCACCCGCACCCAGACCGGCGCATTGGTCTCTCGTCTGAACAACGACGTCATCGGAGCTCAGCGCGCCTTCACCTCCACGCTGTCCAGCACCGTGTCCAACTCGATCTCTGTCGTCGTGGTGGGGATCGCGATGCTCTACCTGAGCTGGCAGATCACCCTGGCGTGCCTAGCGCTGTTCCCCATCCTTCTCCTCTCCTCGCGCTGGGTGGGAGGCCGTCTGGCCGGTCTGACCCGCGAACAGATGGACGGCAACGCGGACCTGGGCAACGTGATGACCGAGCGGTTCAACGTCGGGGGAGCGATGCTCCTCAAGCTCTTCGGCCGCCGTGCCGACGAGGACGCACTCTTCGCCACCAAGGCTGCCAAAGTACGCGACCTCGGCATCCGCATCACCCTGATCACCCGTATCTTCGGAGCTGCCATGGTGATCGTCCCCGCCCTGGCCACTGCCCTGGTCTACGGCCTCGGGGGGCGACTCGTCATCGACAGCACCCTCGAGTTGGGAACCCTGGTCGCCCTCGCCACCCTGCTTCTGCGGCTCCTGGGGCCATTGCAGGGGCTCTCCAACGTCCGAATCGACACCATGACTGCGCTGGTCAGCTTCGATCGCGTCTTCGAGGTGCTCGACCTACCGCTGCTCATCGATGAGAAGCCGGACGCTGTCGTCCTTCCCACCACCGCGGGAAGCCTGGCTTTCCAGGCAGTGGCCTTCACCTACCCACGGGCCGACGAGGTGTCACTCGGCTCCTTGGAAGCTTTGGCCCGCAAGGAGTCCCGCGAGAACACTCAAGTTCTTCGCGACGTCGATTTCGTCGCCGAGCCAGGCCAGATGATCGCGCTCGTCGGTCCTTCTGGGGCGGGCAAGACCACGATCACCAACCTCGTGACGAGGCTCTACGACGTGAACGGGGGTTCAGTGCGTGTCGGCGGACACGACGTCCGTGACGTGACCCTGGAGTCGCTCGAGGGCGCCGTCGGCTACGTAACGCAGGACGCCCACATGTTCCACGACACCATTCGAGCCAACCTTCAGTACGCCCGCCCCGGAGCAACCGACGACCAGATCTGGTCGGCCCTGGAGGCAGCACAGATCTCCAAACTCGTGCGTGGACTGCCAGATGGACTCGACACAGTCGTGGGGGACCGGGGTTACCGGCTCTCCGGTGGCGAGCGCCAGCGACTGGCCATCGGACGCCTGCTGCTCAAGGCACCCGCGATCGTGGTCCTCGACGAGGCGACGGCCCACCTCGACAGTGAGTCCGAGGCCGCCGTGCAACGTGCTCTGGACGCTGCTCTGGAGGGTCGCACCTCCCTGGTGATCGCTCACCGACTCTCGACGGTGCGCAACGCCGACCAGATCCTGGTCCTGGAGAACGGCCAGATCGTCGAACGCGGGACCCACCGCGAACTGCTCGCACGCGGAGGCCTGTATGCCGACCTCTACCGCACGCAGTTCCTGCACGACGGCGTTCAGGAGACGTCGACCGAGGAGCCCGTCCGCTGAGGCGAAGTGTCGACCGAGCTCTTGCGCCCACCACTGCGCTCACCACGGGGACCGCGCTTCCACTCGTCGTAGGCGAGGTAGCAGAATCCGAAGAGCGCAAGCAGGGTGAAGAACCACCACTGCAGGCCGTAGAAGAAGTGCGGCCCGTTGTCGAGTTCGGGGAGTTCGACGCGGGCGAGGCTCTCCCCAGGTTCAGGGCTCTCGGACGCCAACTCCACGAAACCGCCGAAGACCTGTCGTTGCAAGGCTTCTCCGATGGCCACGCTGGAGATGGCTCGAGCTGATCGGTTGTCGACCTGGGTGCTGTCCCCGGTCCCGTCGGCGCGTACCCAACCGGTGACGTCCACGGAGCCTTCGGGCGGGCCGGGAATCTGGACCGGCTCGACGTTACGGCTTTTCGACGGCCAGAAGCCCCGGTCAACGAGCAACGCCGTTCCGTCGGCCAAGACGAGCGGAACGACCGCGTCGACCCCGGGCACCCCGTCGCGGCTGCGGTATCGGATGACCACGGTGTCCTCGACCGCGTAGGTCCCGGTCGCACTGACCAAACGCCATTCATCGTTCTTCGAGACCTTGCCAGCAACGGAAAGGACTTCGGAGACTGGCTCGGGGTCCAGGCCCTCGTTGGTGCGCACCACGGAGTTGCTGGCTTTGCGGTCTTCAAGCCGGTCGAACTGCCACTGACCGAGCCAGACGGTGCCGTAGCCGAGAAGGCCAACCGCTAGGGCAAAAAGGATCCAGCGCCGGCTCAGCAGGAATCCGAAAGAATGCACAGTGTTGAGATTAGCCAACAGGGGTCAACAGTCAGATTCCGAGTCCTCTGATGGTTGGGTCGTAGACTCCACAGCATGCAACAAGGTGAAGCGACCCCCTCCCGCGAACTGGCAGATAAGTACGGCCGCATCGCCACGGACCTGCGTGTATCCCTCACAGACAAGTGCAACCTGAGGTGCTCCTACTGCATGCCCGCCGAAGGGTTGGACTGGCTGCCCAACGAGTCGGTGCTCACCGATGACGAGGTGGTTCGGCTCGTCAGCATCGGCGTCGAGCACCTGGGGATCCGCGAGGTTCGTTTCACCGGAGGTGAGCCTCTAGTACGGCGCGGGATCGTCGACATCATCCGTCGGGTGAAGATCGTGGACCCGACCGTCGAGCTCTCCATCACCACCAACGCCCTTGGGCTGGCGCACAACGCTCAGGCGCTCGCTGACGCTGGCCTTGACCGGATTAACGTCAGTCTCGACACGGTTCGCTCCGACACCTTCCACGAAATCACCCGCCGAGACCGGTTGAACGACGTGGTGGCCGGGTTGGCGGCAGCCGAGGCCGCGGGCCTAGGGCCGATCAAGGTCAACGCTGTACTCCTGCGCGGCGTCAACGACGACCAGGCTGGAGAACTCCTGCGCTGGTGCTTGGATCGTGGCTACGAACTGCGCTTCATCGAACAGATGCCCTTGGACGCCCAACACGGATGGACGCGGGAGGGCATGATCACCGCGGAGGAGATCTTCGCGCAGCTCGCGCCCGACTTTGATCTGACTCCCGCGAGCGAACCCCGGGGGAGCGCTCCGGCTGAGATCTTCACCGTCGACGGTGGTCCCGGCACCGTGGGAGTCATCGCCTCGGTCACGCGCCCGTTCTGCGGGGACTGCGATCGGGTGCGGTTGACCGCGGACGGTCAGGTCCGCAACTGCCTCTTCGCTCGAACCGAATCCGATCTGCGCGACGCCCTGCGCGCCGGCGCCACCGACGCCGAACTGGCCGAACGTTGGGTGATCGCGATGAAGGGCAAGGCGGCGGGACACGGCATCGACGACGTGACCTTCTTGCAACCTGACCGGCCGATGTCAGCTATCGGAGGCTGACGCGCCAGCTGGTCCATCGGCTGGACCACTCACGTGCGCCACGACGTCCTTGAGGAACTTTCGTGCGCCCAAGAAGTCCGAGAGGCTGCCGCGGTGGTCATCGCAGGCCAACCAGATCTTTCGACGGTCCGGTGTGTGCAGTTTGGGGTTGTTCCACAGCAGTTGCCAGGTGGCCGGGCGGGAACAGCCCTTGGCCGAGCAGACGTCCGGTTCCATTCAGATCTCCCTGACGTGGCCCGAAGGGCCCGAAAGTTGGGTTCGATTCGGCGCGCCCGGGACCAGACTGAAGTCGTCCGACTTGGTGCTCACGGCGTTGGCCATCACGACCGCCACGTAAGGGAGGAAAACGGCTCCCGCAATGAGGAACCACATGAAGATCCCCTGCCCGACGAGGACCGCTCCAACGAAGCAAATGGTTCGCAGACTCATGGACCAGAGATAACGACGTTGTCGCGACCTGATGTCGGCCTCTTTGTTCTCCGCAGCGGTCGTGATCCTGACGACCTCATCTATTCGTTTCGGGTCGCGGGCCATACCTACATCGTACGTCGCTACCATCGGGGCTTCGAGTGCGATCGCTCACGTCGTCCGCAGATCCACGCCATCTAGGAGGCACCATGTCCAACCGCACCTACCGCGTCACCGAGATCGTCGGAACCTCTCCCGTGGGTATCGACGACGCCGTCCGTAACGGCATCGAGCGGGCCGGCCGCACGCTGCGCCACCTCGACTGGTTCGAGGTCACCCAGGTTCGCGGGCAGGTCAAGGACGGTTCTGTCGAGCACTTCCAGGTGGGGATGAAGGTCGGTTTCCGGATGGAAGACGACTGATTTCTGTGGGCGGGGCGTCGTGAGATCGCTCTACTCGGGGGTAATCGCTAGCGTCACTAAACGTGACTGAAACCACCTCGTCCCCGCCCATCACCCCTCGCTCGGTGCTCGTCACCGGCGGCAACCGCGGGATCGGCCGCGCCATCGCTGAGGCCTTCCGCGACCTCGGAGACAACGTTGCCGTGACGACCCGAAACGGAGGGGCCCCCGAAGGGACCCTCGACGTCCGCTGCGACGTCACCGACGCGGCATCCGTGGAGGCCGCCTTCGCCCAGATCACCGCCGAGCACGGCGCGCCTGAAGTGGTCGTGGCCAACGCTGGCATTACCGCGGACACCCTGGTCCTGCGGATGTCGGAGGACGACTGGGCCTCGGTGATCGAGACCAACCTCACCGGCTCGTTCCGGGTCGCCAAGCACGCCGCCAAGGGCATGCTGCGTCAGCGCCGCGGCCGCATCATTTTCGTCTCCTCGGTGGTGGCGATGCTCGGCTCGCCCGGCCAGGTGAACTACGCCGCATCGAAGTCTGGCCTGATCGGGATGGCCCGATCTCTGGCACGTGAGCTGGGTTCCCGCTCCATCACCGCCAATGTGGTTGCTCCCGGCTATGTCGCGACCGATATGACGTCAGGCCTTTCCGATGAGCTGCTCGCGCAGATCGTTGACCGGGTCCCGTTGAGAAGGCAGGCGGAACCCGCAGAGGTCGCGGCAGCAGTAACGTGGCTGGCCAGCGACGGAGCTGCATACGTCACCGGGGCCGTGATCCCCGTTGACGGTGGACTAGGGATGGGGCACTGAGATGACGACGACCAATTCCACCGGCATCCTCGCTGGCAAGACGATCCTGGTTGCCGGGGTCACCATGGACAGTTCCATCGGGTTCGCCACCGCTCGAGTGGCCCAGGAACAGGGCGCAACGGTGCTGATCTCCAACTTCGGTCGGGCACTGGGGATCACTCGCCGCATCGCCAAGCGGCTGCCGGTCACCCCCGCCGTCCTCGAACTCGATGTGACCGACCCGGACCACTTGGCCGGACTCGCTGACCAGCTCCGTGAACACACGGACTCATTGGACGGCGTTGTGCATTCCATCGCCTACGGCAACCCCGAAACCCTGCTCGGCGGGAAGTTCCTCGACGGCCCGTGGGAGGACGTGGCGCAGGCCCTTCAGGTCTCGGCGTACTCCCTGAAGTCCCTGACGCAGGCCTGCCGACCACTGATGTCCTCGGGAGGCGCCGTCGTAGGCCTGACCTTCGACGCGACGGTGGCCTGGCCCGCCTACGACTGGATGGGCGTGGCGAAGGCTGGCCTGGAAGCCACCTCGCGCTACTTGGCCCGTGACCTCGGCCCCGAACAGATCAGGGTCAACCTCGTCTCGGCGGGTCCGTTGCGGACCCTCGCTGCCAAGGCCATCCCCGGATTCAGTGACCTTGAGGACCTCTGGTCCGACCGCGCGCCGCTGGGCTGGGACAACACCGACCAGGACCCCACGGCCCGGGCGGTGTGTGCCCTTCTCTCGGACTTCTTCCCGGCCACCACCGGCGAGATCGTGCACGTAGACGGTGGATTCCACGCAATGGGAGCCTGACGTCGGCTAGTTTCCGCGTATGCGAACAGTCATCGTCGAAGGCCAGGGCCAGATCCGTGTCGACACCGTGGAGGACCCGGTCCTGACCGACAGCCGAAGTGCCATCGTCAAGGTCGAATCCACCGCGATCTGTGGTTCAGATCTTCACTTCTACGACGGGGACCTGCCGTTCTTTCCGATCGCCGTCGGACATGAGGCCATCGGCACGGTGAGCGAGGTTGGGGCGGACGTCCAGCAGTTCGCGGTCGGAGACCGGGTGTTGGTTTCCTCCGTTGCTGGGTGCGGGGACTGTTCGGGTTGCGCCACCGGTGATCCGATCTCGTGTCATCTGGGGGCCAAGGTCTTCGGATCGGGGGAGCTCGGCGGAGCCCAGAGCGAACTCCTCGCTGTGCCGGCAGCCGACTTCCAGTTGCTGCGCATCCCCGAGGGCGTCAACGACGACGCAGCGCTCCTGCTGACCGACAACCTCGGGACGGGATGGGCGGCGGTGACGCGTGCCGACCTGCCGCCCGATGGCACTCTCGTCATTCTCGGGCTCGGCGCCGTTGGCCAATGCGCACTACGGTGCGCCCAAGCCCTGGGGATCACCCGGATCTTGGCCTACGACCCGGTCCAGGGGCGGCTGGACCAGGCTGTGGCTGCGGGTGCCACCGCTCTCGGTCCCGACGTCGCGGCAAGCGTGCTCGAAGCCACCGGCGGCCGCGGAGCAGACGCCGTCATCGACGCGGTCGCCAACGACCAGACTCTCGCGACCGCGTTCGCTTCGGTTCGTGCCGGGGGCACGGTCTCGGTCGTGGGCGTCCACAACATGGAGCCCTACCCGCTCGACGTCCTGATGGGTGTTTTTCGGAGCATCACCTTGCGCATGACCACCGCTCCGGTCCAGCGGACCTGGGCCGAGCTGATCCCACTACTCCAGTCCGGCGCACTGAACGTCGAGGGCATCTTCACCCACACGTTCGCGCTGGAGGACGCTCCAGCAGCCTACGAGGCGATCGCAGCGCGGAGCGCTGACTGCGTGAAGGTGCGCCTCCAAATTCGCTAACTGACTCACGCCAGCCACTAGGCTCACGTCATGTCCTTCGCCCATCGACTGGTGATCGTCCGCCACGCCAAAGCAGCACCGTCGGGGCCCTCGGACTTCGAGCGCCCGCTCACGGACCGTGGCGTGCTCGACGCCGACTCGGCGGGGGTCTGGCTCCGCGATCAGGGACTTCATCCCCAGGTCGTCCTAGTGTCCGCAGCGCGACGTACTCAGGAGACGTGGCGCGCCTTGTCCACGGCGGCGGGATGGGGCATCCGACCCACCTTCGACCGCGGGCTGTACGCCGCAGGATCCGACACGGTTCTTGATCTTCTCCGCCTCCAGGACGAGGCGACACGCACGGTGGTGGTGATCGGGCACAACCCGACGATGTCCTACCTCGCGCAGATGCTCGACGACGGCGAGGGTGAGCCTGAGCTGGCCGGATCCATGGTCGCGGGATTCCCGACGAGCGCCCTGGCTGTCTTCGGCTACGAGGGATCCTGGTCCGACCTAGCAACGGGCACGGCTCGGCTCACCGGCTTCCACGTCGGCCGATCGGGCGATTAGACGCTCGGCGCAGGCGTCACGATGCCGGCGGCAGCGTCGGCCGCTTCGATCTCCTCGCGCGAGATACCGAGGAGATACATGATCGTGTCGAGGTAGGGCACGTTCACCGAGGTGTCAGCGGCTGCCCGAACCACGGGGCGGGCGTTGTAGGCGATGCCCAGGCCGGCTGCGTTGAGCATGTCGAGATCGTTGGCGCCGTCGCCGATCGCGATAACCGCCTCGACGCCGACTCCGACCTTCTCGGCGAACTCGCGCAGCGCGGTGGCCTTGCCGGCCCGATCGACGACATCGCCGACGATCTGCCCGGTGATGACGCCGTCGATGATCTCCAACTCGTTGGCCCGTGAGTAGTGGATCCCCAAGTCCTCGGCGAGCCGCTCCGTAATCTGGCTGAAGCCACCGGACACCACGGCGAAGCGATACCCCAACCGGCGTAGGGTGCGCACCATCGTGCGCACTCCCGGGGTGACCACGATCTGGTCGTAGACCTCATCGAGCACCTTCTCGTCCAGCCCAGCGAGCAGGCGGACCCGGGCACGCAGCGACTCCTCGAAGTCGATCTCACCGGCCATGGCCTGCTCGGTGACCAGGGCGACTTCTTCCTCGAACCCGGCGTGGGCCGCAAGCATCTCGATGACCTCGCCCTGGATCAGAGTCGAGTCCACATCGAGGACGATCAGTCGCATGCCTCGGCGCAACAGGTTGGCCGGTTGGACCGCCACGTCGACGCCCTGCGAGGCTGCCTCGGTAGCGAGGAGGCTGCGAAGCCTGTCGGGGTCCGCACCTGACACGTGCAGATCGATGGCGGTGACGGGGTAGCGGGCCATCCGCTCGATGCGGTCGATGTTGCCACCGCAGTCGGCGATCCTTCCGGTGAGAGCGGCCATCGCAGAGGCTCTCAGCGGGGACCCGATGACCGTGACGTGAGATCGTCCGGCGCCTCGGGACCGGTTGTCACCCGAGCCCTTCTCCACCTCGACCTGCATCTCCAAAGCGTCGGCGGTGGCCTCGATCGCGGCCCGTAGGCGCTTCGGGTTGCGGGGCTTGCTCACCAGTACGCCGAGAATGAGTCGACGGCGCAGCAGGATCTGCTCGATATCGATGACGCTCACGCCAGCCTCAGCAAGCGTGGCGAACACCGAGGAAGTCACGCCGGGGCGGTCCTTGCCCGTCAGTGTGATCAGGAGCGTGTCCGACGTGCCGGAGGTTTCGTGTGCGGTCATCGGGACGAGGTTATCGGGATCTGCGACCAACCTCAGGTTCCGGGCCACACCTCAGGCGAGCAGGCGGCCGTGAGGGCCCTTCGTCCTGCTCGATCCAGAGGTGCCAACGCCGCCTTGCGCGATGAGGCCTCAGCCGCGGTCACCGCTCCTCCGTCGTCGTCCAAAGCGAGTTCGCAGATCTCCAACGCCTGCCAGGCCCTGGCCGCCACTTCGACACAGCGGACGGGGGTGCCAGCGGGTGCCACGAGGTGCGGGCCGTGGCGCAGGTTCATCAGGCTGTCGGCCACCTCGGGGCGCCATCGAGCAACGTCTAGGTCCGCCAGTGTTTCCGCAGCCTCGAGCAGCGCGGAGCGCAGCCCCCGATCGGCCTCTCCCACGTCGACCAGCGGGCGGCGTTGCGCCGGTTCGGCTCGCCAGATCCAGCCGTCGCCCATGTCGGTGGGGGTCAAGCCCCATCCGGCACCTGGCGCCAGAACGGCTTCGCCGACCTCCAGTGCGCGCTGGTTGAAGCCCGAGGGGCCACCCAGGCCCACGGGATCGCCCTCAGCCGGAAAGGCTGCGCCCAGGTGGTCAGCGCCCTGGTTGCGTAGGGAGGCCAGACCGAACAGAAGACTGGTGGTCCCGCTTTCGGGGGTCAGGCCGGCGATCAGATGGGTCCCGCAGCCCTCCTGCAGCGCATCAACCAGGTCGTCGGGAGTGACCAGGCCCCGCAACCAGGCGGTACCCCACCAGGCGAAGAGGGCGGAGACAGGAAGCGTGCTGGTCACGACCCCGAAGCCTACGGCGGGGCCCCTGAAGGGAGGCCGTCGACCACGACGCCGCCTCGTCTAGGGTGGCCGCATGGCCGCCGTACTCGAATTCGCTGACGTCACCGTCCGGCGTGGCGAGGCAGTTCTGTTGGACCGCGTTGATTGGATCGTCGAGGAGGACGAGCGGTGGGTCATTCTCGGTCCCAACGGGGCTGGCAAGACCACCCTGATGCAGATCGCGTCCGCGCAACTGCACCCGACCTCGGGCCGGGTGACCATCTTGGAAGAGGTGCTCGGATCGGTCGATGTGTTCGAGTTGCGCTCCCGGATCGGCGTCACGAGCGCCGCCATCGCGGAGCGTCTTCCACGCGGTGAGATCGTTCGGGACCTGGTGGTTTCGGCGTCCTACGGCGTTCTGGGCAGATGGCGAGAGGTGTACGACGACCTGGATCACGACCGAGCCTTCTCGCTCTTGCGCGAACTCGGCGTCGGTCACCTCGCAGATCGCACCTTCGGCACCCTCAGCGAGGGTGAGCGTAAGCGGGTTCAGATCGCGCGTGCGCTGATGGCTGACCCCGAGCTTTTGCTGCTCGACGAGCCCGCGGCGGGCCTGGACCTGGGCGGGCGGGAGGACCTGGTGGCCACCCTGAACGGCGTGGCCCTGGATCCGGACTCCCCGGCAACAGTGCTGGTGTCCCACCATGTCGAAGAGATCCCGCCCGGATTCAGCCACTGCCTGTTGCTGCGCGACGGCGCGGTGATGGAGCAGGGCCTGCTCGACGACGTCATGAACGACGTGAACCTCTCCGCCACCTTCGGTGTCCCGCTGACCGTGCGGTGTGACGATGGCCGTTGGTCGGCTCGTCGACGCTCTCGTCATCGCTGAACAAACCTGCGCCCACTAGACTCGCATCATGGGAGAGTTGATCGAATGGCTGCAGGGGAATCTGGCGGGAGCGTGGCTCTCGGTCGGCCTGCTTCTGGGCGTCGCCGAGATGTTCTCCCTCGACCTGATCATGATCATGTTGGCGGTCGGAGCCTTCGCCGGCATGATCGCGGCGCTCCTCGGCACGCCGATCGCCGTGCAGGTGCTGGTCGCCGCCGGCACTTCAGTCGCGATGCTGGCCCTGGTGCGTCCCCCAATGGCCAAGAAGTTTCACGAGGGACCTGACCTGCGCCTGGGACACAACAAGCTCGTCGGCACCCAGGGCGTCGTTGTCGCTGAGATCACGGGCCAGGAGACCGGCCGGGTGAAACTATCCGGCGAGATGTGGTCCGCCCTGCCCTACGACGACACCATCGTCATCACCCCCGGCGAAACCGTGGAGGTGCTCCAGATCAAAGGCGCCACGGCGTACGTTCATCCCGTCCCCACGCTCGAGCCCTAGGAGCCCATCCATGCCCGCCTTACTCACTGTTGCCGTCATCTTTTTGCTGTTTGTGGTGGTCCTCCTCTCCAAGACCGTCCGGATCATTCCGCAGGCGCGGGCAGGCGTCGTGGAACGTTTCGGGAAGTACCGCACCACCCTGTCTGCCGGTCTCAACATCGTGGTGCCCTTCGTGGACAAGGTGCGCTACAACCTCGACCTGCGGGAACAGGTGGTCAGCTTCCCGCCCCAGCCCGTCATCACCGAGGACAACCTGGTGGTCTCGATCGACACCGTCATCTACTTCCAGGTCACCGACCCAGTGTCTGCGACCTACGAGATCGCCAACTACATCCAGGCGGTGGAGCAACTGACCATGACGACACTGCGCAACATCGTCGGTGGGATGGACCTCGAGGAGACCCTCACCAGCCGAGACGAGATCAACACGCGTCTGCGGGGCGTGCTCGACGAAGCGACCGGACGCTGGGGCATCAGAGTCGGTCGGGTGGAGCTCAAGGGCATCGACCCACCGCCCTCCATCAAGGACTCGATGGAGAAGCAGATGCGCGCCGACCGTGACAAGCGTGCGGTGATTCTGACCGCCGAGGGTCAACGACAGTCCGCCATCCTGACCGCCGAGGGCCAGAAGCAGTCGGCGATTCTGACCGCCGAAGGTGACCGCGAGTCCACCATCCTGCGCGCTCAGGCGGAGCGAGAGGGCGCGATCCTCCGCGCTCAGGGTGAGGGCCAAGCCATCAAAACGGTCTTCCAGGCCATCCACGACGGGCGGCCGGACCAGTCTTTGCTGGCCTACCAGTACCTCCAGATGATGCCCAAGATCGCTGAGGGTGACGCCAACAAGGTGTGGATCGTTCCGAGTGAGATCGGTAAGGCTCTGGAGGGTCTTGGCTCCACGATGAACGACCTCAAGGGCATCCCGACCGAAGTCGATGGTCCGGTCACCCGCGTCGACATGGGTCCCAGCGAGCCTCAGATTCCTGGGGCGGACAGCGAAGGCGGAAGTCAGGCCCGGCGTGCGGTGCAGGAAGCTATCGAGGAGGCGGCCCGCGCCGCCAACCCCAAGCGCCCGGC
>CBDTZB010000006.1:0-17551 GCA_965364795.1 uncultured Nocardioides sp. | reverse complement strand
CCAAGGGTGAACGCAACAAGTACGAGGTGGACCACGAGAGCGGGCGCATGCGCCTGGACCGAATGCTCTTCACCTCGACGCAGTACCCCTCCGACTACGGGTACATCGAGAACACCCTCGGTCAGGACGGCGACCCGCTGGACGCCCTTGTCCTGCTCGGTCAGCCGACCTTCCCAGGTTGCCTGATCAAGTGCCGCGCGATCGGCATGTTCCGGATGACCGACGAAGCTGGCGGCGACGACAAGGTTCTGTGCGTGCCCGCTACGGACCCGCGGCAGGCCCACCTGAAGGACATCCACGACGTGTCGAAGTTCGACCGCCTGGAGATCCAGCACTTCTTCGAGGTCTACAAGGACCTCGAGCCCAACAAATCCGTCGAAGGCGCCGACTGGGTCGACCGTGCGGCCGCCGAAGCTGAGGTGCTCGCTTCTTTCGAGCGCGCGAAAGAGAACCCCTCCGCTCACTGATCCACCACGAAGTTCGCCAAATGGGGCTTCGAGGTTCGTCGTACGGGGCACCCAGCCTCTCGAGACCTACCTCAGCAACTCTCGCTCCCCCATTTGGCGAACTTCGCGTCCCCATCAGGCGAACTTCGTGGGGGGATGGGCGGCTAGGGTCATGGGTATGCGTTCTTACCCCCGCCTCCTAGCCACGCTCTGTCTCGCTGTCTCGCTGAGCCTCGGCGTTGCCGGGTGCAGCGGCGGCAGCGGCAGCGGGAGCGAAGAACCGTCGCGCGCAGACCTGATCGATGACATCGCGGCCGAACTCGACGTCGAACCCGCGGTCGCCGAGTGCTTCGCGGCGGCGTACGAAGACGTGGGGATCTCGCTGGAGGATGTCCAGGAGGTCGGCCGGGGTACGACGCCCGACGACGTTGACCCGCAGGAGTTCGGGGAGGCCAGCGTCGCGGCCCTCGACTGCCTGCCTGCGGACCAGCGCGACGATCTGATCGACGACGCCACCGCTGAGGACACCGGCGCCGCTCGCGACGGGTTCGTCTCCTCCTTCGTGGCCACCGCCCCGGAGGGCACCACCGAGGAGCAGGCAGGCTGCGTCTTCGACGAACTCATCGACGCCGGGGTGAAGCTCTCGGAGATGGCCAGCGCCACCCTGTCCCCCGAGACCCAGTTGGCCCTCAATGACGCCGTGGAGACCTGCGGCCTCGCCTGATCCCGAGGCCGCCCGCCGAGCCCTGCCGGAGCTCACAACCGTCGGTGGCCTCGACCACCAACAGGCCGAATGTGTTCTCGATTCGTTCAGCGACGCGGGGCTCTCCATGGTCGATAGCGAAGCCATCGCGCGCGGAGCCACGGCCGCTGATCCCTCCACCGCCCCAGGCGGGGGCACGGACCTTCGAGACTGCCTCGACGACGAGGCGTTGCGTCCGTTCATCGCCACCGGCCTGGAAGTAGCACCTCCCTCGGTGTTGCGGCAGAGTTTCATCACCGCATTCCTCACCCAGGCTCCAACGTCCACCACCCGAGTTCAGGCCGGCTGTGTGTTCGACGCCCTGCTGGCCAGCGAGATCAACCTCGCCGATCTGCTCATCACAGAGCCGTCAGCGGAGGCCGAGGCCACCCTCGCCAGCAGCTTCCGAGTTTGCGCCATCACCTGAGCGACACGAGCCTCATGACTTGTCGCCGGCGGAGTCCACCTCAGCGCGCAGGCGCCGGATCCGGCCCCGCAGCCGCACAGCCAGCTCGCGCTCCGCCGCGAGAACCTCGCGCAGCCGTGCCGCCTCAGCATCGGCCAGATCACGCAGCTGCCGACGCAACAGGACCTCTGCCTGGAGCTCCACGACGGTGTCGCGGTTGCGTGCGAGCTCCGCAAGGGCGCCCGTGTGCACTCGCGCATCGATCTCGTGTTGGGGGTCGGCGCCGGTCACCAACGCGTGCCAACGCTGCAACTCCGCGGCCCGCTCCTCTCCCGACCACTCGTCGCGTCCGTCCTGACTGGTGGGGAACTGCAGAGCCGTCATCCGATGCGAGGTGGCGCCGGTGAAGTCGGGGTGTCGCATGAGCTTGGACCACTGGTGATGGTCGGGCCATCGGCCCGCGGGCGTGGTGTCCCATCGCTGTCCGACCTGCTCGTAGAAGTCTCGCCGGTGCGCCGTACCGGTGATGCTGACCGCGTTGTTGATCGGTTCGTCGAGCAGCATCAGTTCGATGGTGCGCGGGTTCGACAGATCCGCGGGGAAGAACCGCATCGAACCGTCCGGGCGGCAGTATCCGTTGTACGACTGTACGAAAACGTGTTCCTCCAACAGGGCCAGCAGATCGGCGACGTGGTCGGGCAGCAGGAGGTCGTCATCGCACAGGTAGAAGATCGCGTTGCTCCGTGCCTCCACGACGGCGTCGTGGCGATAGCGCTCCCCGTGGTGAGGGCCCTTCGGGAAATCGAGCAGCCGGACCCGGTGATCAGCCGCGAGCAACTCCTCGACCACCGCGCGCAGCGGATCACTGATCCCGTCCCCGATCAGCAACACCTCCAGATCGGTGACGCTCTGACGGAGCACGGTGTCCAGGGTCAGCGGCAGGGTGGTCGGTTTGTTGTGGATGGGGATCAGGATCGAAGCCCTGGGATGCACCGTCTCGACGCTCACGGGCTCACCTCGGAGGGAGAACGCGGGACATACGGGTCAGAGGCAAGCACCAACAGCGACGACTCACCAGGGGCGAGGTCATACTCCACATGCCAGCCCGTCTTCAGGAGCCGCGACTCCCCGACGCGCTCCAGCCGGAACTCCTGCTCCGGCTGGCCGGCAGGATCGCCGCTGAGCCGGACGACCGCTGCTCCCTTCAGCAGGATCAAGAGCTCCGAGCAGTCCACTACATGCCCGCCCCGGGTGCTGCCTTCCGGAGTTCCCGTGACCACGAAGGCGCGTTGTACGTCGATGTCGAGGTCGGCGAACTCGACCGGCAGGAGCCGTCCACGTGGATCGGTGAAAACGGGGAACCGAGTGGGGTGACTGGTCACGACAGTGCCTCCAGGACGTGGTCGATCTCCCCGGTGGTCATGCCGGGGTAGCAGGGCAGGGTGAGCGTCCGGTCGCGCCGCGCAGCGGCCTGCGGAGTGGGGATCGCCTCGAGGCCGAGGCCGGGCATTTCCTGAACCAGATAGGGGTAGTGCACGGCGGTACCGACGCCGGCCCGCGTCAGACGCTCCCGCAGGTGGTCTCGCTCCGCGCGGTCCCCGAAGAGAGCGACGGCATGATGGGCCACCGTTGTCTCCACGTCGTTCAGGAGCGGCACGCTCTGGCGGTAGCACGACGCGATCTCACGTCGCCGAGCGTTGGCCGCATCGAGCCGGGGCAACCGGACTCGCAGCACCGCAGCCTGCAGTTCGTCAAGACGGCTGTTCTGGCCGTCGCGGCGGTCGATCCGGTACCGCGTTCCCCAGCCGTACTGCCGCACCATCCGCGCCCGCTTCGCCGCTGACTCACTGAGCAGGACCGCCCCTGCATCGCCCACCGCGCCGAGGTTCTTGGTCGGGTAGAAGCTGAACGTGGCGGCGTCTCCGGTGCCCCCAACGTGCTGACCACCGATGCGCAGGCCGTGAGCCTGCGCGCAGTCCTCGACCAGGGCGATCCCGTGGGTACGACGCCAGCGGTCGATCTCCGCCAGCGGCACGGCGTTGCCGTGCAGATGAGTGATCACGACCGCCGACACATCAGTGCTGTACGCCGCCTGCGCGGTCGAGGCGGTCGGCACGCCGAGATCTGCGTCGATGTCCATCACGCGCACCCGGAGTCCTGCCTGTTGGGCGGCCGAGGCGGCGTACCCGCCTTCGTCGGCCGCGACGAGAACGACAGAGTCGCGGGTCAGTTCCAAGGACGCGAAGGCAATGGTCAGCGCATCGGTGCCGTTAGCGACGCCCACCACCTCACGGCCCTCATGCCCGAGGTAGGCACCGAACTCGGCTTCGAAGGCCTCGACGTTCGGGCCAAGGATCCACTGCCCACTGGCGAGCACGCGGTGGATCGCCTCGGTGATGGCCCGAGTCTCCTCCGTTCCCATGCGGCCCGGCGCGGCGAGTGGCACCCTCACAGCGGGCTGCTGGTGTGGTCGTGCAGAGTCGAACGCATCTGCGCGGGAGTCATGACCTCCCGACCGTGCAGGGCGATCGTTTGCGCCACGCGTTCGAGGAGCATGGGGTTCGTCGCCAACTGGGTGCGACCGCGGTCGAACCAGATCCCATCCTCCAGCCCCACCCGGACCCCACCGCCGGCGGCGACGCTCAGTGCCTGCGCGGTGAACTGGAAGTCGCCGAGTCCGGCGCCCGCCCAGATGGCTCCGGGGGGAAGGCGCTCGACGGCAAGTCCCACCTCGGGCAACGTCGGCTGCATCCCGGCGATGTTGCCGAAGAAGAGGTTCGCGACAACGGCCCCCGGGAGGAGGCCCTCCTTGCGGAGAACGTGAGCGAAGTTGAGCATCCCCAGGTCGAAGATCTCCAGTTCAGGGACGATCCCGCGCTCGAGCATGATGCGGGCCAGACCCCGAATCGTTTCAGGGGCGTTGACGGACGCGCCCTGGACGAAGTTCAGGGAGGACAGGGTCAACGAGGCCAGATCGGGTTTGAGGTCCCCGTCGAGCGCCAGACAGTCCGCCCGCTTCTCCAGCTCCGACCACGACCGCCCGCTGGTGCTGACGTTGATCAGCACCTCGGGTGTCCGCTCACGAACCGCCCCCACGATCCGGCGGTAGACATCGCCGTCCCACGTGGGCTCCCCGTCGGCGTCGCGGGCGTGCAGGTGCACTGAGGTGATACCGATCGAGGCCGCATCCGCCACATCGCGAGCAATTTCCTCGGGCGTCAGCGGCACGTGCGGCGTCATGACCTTCGTCGGCACCATCCCTGTCGGAGCCAGCACGATCGGCACAGGCCCGGCAAGCGCTTCTAACAGTGTGGGCATCGGTCCTCGCTTCCATGGGTCGGGTCGATCTCCTCGAGGCGAACGACCCGGGCGGGGTTGCCCGCGACCACCGCTCCCGCCGGCACGTCCTTCGTGACGACCGCGCCTGCGCCGACGATGGCGCGTCTTCCGATGGCCACTCCCGGCAGCACGGTCGCGCCGGCCCCCACGAACGCCCCGGTCCCCACCTGCACGCCACCGGTCGTCACAGCGCCAGGGCCGATCGAAGCACCGAACCCGATCACGTTGTCGTGGCCGATGGAGGCGGAGCGGTTGAGGTTCACGTGACATCCGACCTCACTGTGAGACGCCACCACGACACCGGCGTTGGCGTAGGCCCCGTGTGCCGGGATCGAGGTGGAGGCGAGCACCGCTGAGGGATCGATCAGAGTCGTCGGGGATCCGAAGCCCGCTGCGGCCGCCGCTTGGGCGCCCGCAACCCGGTGGACTCCGGAGGAGAGCCCCAGCACGAAGGGGCGTGTCGGGTCAGGCTCCGTGGCGAGCCCTGGGAGGCGGGCATCGGCGCCTCCATGGTTGTCCAGGCAGACGGGTTCCACGCCCGAGCGACGAGCGCTCTCCACCACATCCCAGGCGTACGGCGAACCGACGGCGAAGACTGTTACCCACGTCACGTGCGACATGACGGCACCCTAGTGCTCGTACCGAACGTCGGCCGGTCAGCCCTTGATTCCCCGGAAGTACCCCATCGCGCCGCTCCGCACGAGCGTGGGCTCGATGATGCCCTGACCCCTCAGCCAGGCCTGCACCTCTCCACCGGTGCAGCCGGGGCCCAGGATGTTGCCCAGACGGCCGATCCGACGCATCGGCTCGTGTCGCAGGCCGGTGTCATTGAGGATGGCACTGCCGCTGATGAGACCCCCGGGTTTGAGGACCCGGACCATCTCCATCACCGAGCGGGCCGGGTCAGGGAAGCAGTGCAGTCCGGTGAAGGAGACGACGAGATCGAAGGAGTTGCTGTCGTAGGGCAGAGCTTCGACATCGGCGATTTGCGGGTCGACCTGATCATGCACACCACGCCTGCGAGCCGCAGCAGCGGTGCGTTCAAGCATCGTCTGGGAGATGTCGGCGGCGACGTACTCGACACCCTGGCCGGGGGTAAGACCACGCAGGGCCACGCCTCCCCCACACGGTACGTCGAGCACCCGCGCCCCAGGCGGTTGCAAGGAGATCTCCGAGGCTGCGCGGTAGAGGCGGAACAGGTTGCTTTGAATGCCGATCGCCCACGCCGTCCCGCCCAGCACCGGGTGCTCCACGGTCCAGTCATAGATCGGCGCCCAGAGCGGGTCCTCGTTCCAGCCGCCCAACCCGAATCGTGCAAGCCCGGGTCGCGCCATCAGGAGCCGATCAGATCAGGCGCGCGCAGCATCTCGGCGGGGATGCCGAAGGCGTCCACCAGATCCTCGGCCAGAGGGCGGACCTTGCGGCACAGGGACTGGACCTCGCGGCTGATCGCCTTGCTCCGCGGGGTGGACAACCGTCCATGCTCCATCCACCACGCCCTGTCCTCCTCGATCGTCGAGAGCGCGTGCAGGTCGCACAGCAGGCTCATCGCGACCTTGTGATCACCCTCGGGCATCGCCCGGGTCTTGTTCACGAACGCCTCGAGCACCAACCGCTCCACGTGCGCACGGGCCGCGCCGAGCACGTGCGGCTGCACTCGGCTGAAGACGTCGCCGGGATTCATCCCCGCGTCGACTCCCCGCTTGAGCCGTCGAGCGGCACCGCTGAGCATGTGTTCCTCACGGAAGCGCAGC
This sequence comes from uncultured Nocardioides sp., assembly GCA_965364795.1. Taxonomy (GTDB): domain Bacteria; phylum Actinomycetota; class Actinomycetes; order Propionibacteriales; family Nocardioidaceae; genus Nocardioides. Next base: position 10,864 of record CBDTZB010000006.1, on the reverse strand, counting down.
ATCGCGAGGTGGTACTCGGAGTCGAGCAGCCCCGACTCCTGGTCCCAGCCCTCGTCGCCGCCGGGGAGCACGTCCTTGATGCGCTGCAGCAGCTTGTGGACGTTGGTCTTCTCGATGACCGTCTCCACGGCCAGGCTGGCCACGAACTTCACCATCGCGAACTCGTCCATGTCCTGGAAGTCGCTCGAGTAGTCAGTCAGCAGCCCCTTGGCCACCAACTGCAGCAGGACGTGGTTGTCGCCCTCGAAGGTGGTGAAGACATCCGTGTCAGCCTTGAGCGCGGCGAACCGGTTGATGGCGAGGTACCCCGCACCACCACACGCCTCGCGGCACTCCTGAATGGTCTCAGTGGCGTGCCACGTGCCGAGCGCCTTGGTGCCGGCCGCGCGCGACTCGAGTTGGCGGCGAGCCATCTCGTCGTCGGTCACCCCGGAGAACACGTCGTGCAGTTGGCCGGCGACGACCTCCTGAGCGAAGTGCAGCGCGTAGGTGCGGGCGAGCAGGGGCAGCAGTCGCTTCTGGTGCATGCCGTAGTCGAGCAACAGCTCCTCGACGTTGTCTCCGGTGCCGTCGAACTGGCGGCGGTGCTCGGCGTACTTCACCGCGATGGTCAGCGCGACCTTCGCTGCGCTGATGCCGGCGCCGCCGACACTCACCCTTCCCTGGACGAGGGTCCCGAGCATAGTGAAGAAGCGCCGGTTCGGGTTCTCGATGGCGCTGGAGTAGACACCGCTGGCGCTGACGTCCGCGAACTGGTTAAGCAGGTCCTTGCGCGGGACGCGCACGTTGTCGAACCAGATCTTGCCGTTGTCCACGCCGTTGAGGCCCATCTTCAGCCCGTCGTCCTCGATGCGTACGCCGTCGCAGACCTTGCCGTTCTTTCGGATGCGTACGACGAACGCGTGGACGCCTTCGTTCTCCCCTGCGATGTGCAGCTGCGCGAAAACAACCGCCAACTCGGCATGCTTGGCCGCATTGCCGATGTAGTCCTTGTTGGCCAGCTCGCCGCGGGTCTCAATCACGAACTCCTCGGTCGCCACGTCGTACGTCGCGACCGTGCCCAAGGCCTGAACGTTGCTGCCGTGACCGGTCTCGGACATTGCGAAGCAGCCCATGACCTCACCGGTGATCGTGGCGGGGAGATACTCCTGATGGTGACTCTCGGTGCCGAGTTGCAGGATCGCGCCGCCGAAGAGTCCGAACTGGACGCCGACCTTGACCAGGACGGACAGGTCGCCGTAGGCGAGGGTCTCGAAGGACGCGACCGAGGCACCGATATCGCCGCCGCCGCCCAGCACCTCGGGGAAGCCCATGCCGGTCTGTCCGGTGGCGGCCAACTCGACCACGATCTCCTTGACGCGCTCGCGATAGTCGTCGCGCGACATCGTCTCGGCGTCTTCGAGGATCCCGGCGGTCTCGATCATGTTGCGGCGCACCAGGTTGCGGACCTCGGCGTACTTGCCGTCCAGGGTCGCGGTCAGCGCGGCGACGTCAATGGTCGGTTGGGCGTACGTCGACGCTGACTCGGCGGACTCAGCGGACTCGGGAGCAGAGGTGTCGGTGGCCATGCGCTCACGTTACCGGGGTGAGGCAGGCCACGTCCTAGCCAACCACCGAGCGTCACCCCTAAGGGTTAGACGTGTTCGCGAGGCTCGGTCGGAATCGCTGAGGTGGTGGTCGTCGGGTGCGACTGCAGGCTGCGCCGTTCGAACTTCTGACCGCTCGCGAGGCCACCGAGGTAGAAGGCCAGCAGGGCGATGAGAACCCCGGCGACGTCGTCGGCGATGTAGTGCCAGCCGAAGTAGAGAGTCGCGATGATGGTGATCGCGAAGTTGGCCCAGAAGATGAACTTGAGGAGCCGGTTGCGCAGCGTGAAGTGGACCATCAGCGCCACCAACAGGGTGATCGCGGTGTGCAGGCTCGCGAAGCCTGCGACGGACTGCACCACCCCTTCGACACCGGCGTTGACCACTTGGTTCCGCCCGCTGGCGAGGCCGTCCATCAACTTGCCGGTGGGGGTGTCGGGCAGGTCGGCGTACTTGGAGACGTACTCGAAGCCCGGCCCCAGTGTCGGCAGCATGTAGTAGGACAGGGTGCCCAGGCTCCAGGCGATGCACTGGGACGTCGCGAACCAGTAACCGTAGGAGAGGTTGCGCGACCACACCAGCCAGGCGGTCAGGGCCAGCGGCACCAAGGGAAGGAACCACAGGTAGATGTAGGACAGGAAGAACGCGACGAAGCCCGTGCCCAGGACGGCATGCAGGATGTCGGAGGGGTCGTTGCCGAACATCAGCACGCGGTCGACCAGGTGCAGCTCGCGGTCGTACTTCGTCTGAATGATGAAGGGGAGGAACGACTTGATGTTCCGGTAGCTCACGTAGGTGATGTAGAAGCACGCGATTCCCAGGACGACCAGCGTGATGCGGTCACGCGTCCAGTGGGAGTGGATCCGGGCCATGAAGACCTGCTTCATCGCCGGGACCTTGAACTTCGCCTGCCACAGCGTTCGTGGCAGGAGGTCCACGAGGAAGGCTCCGGCCACCAGCATCGGCAGACGAACCCACGCCGGCCCCAGGAACCCATCCGGGTCCGCGAGGCTCTTGTCCTTCCAGAGGGCGAGCACGATCGCGGTAGCGCCCATGAGCAGAGCCGTGCCGATGAGCACGGTGTAGGCGCGGCGATACATGGGCCCCATAGTAGGGAGCGGTCCCTGTTCTGGGGAACACGTCGCCGCCATGACATCGCCCACTATGGATCACTGAGTCGTCGTTGGCTCCGGAGCGATCGAGGCCGACCGGGCCTGCTCGAAGCGCAGTCTCACGTGGTCTCCGACGAGCACGGGTGTCCCCGGTGCAGCAACGGCGTCCACCTCCTGCGAGCCGTCGGGCACCTGCAGGGCGAGGACGAGTCGGGTCTGATCGGGTGTGGACCGCGCGGACAGTACGACGCCCTCCAACGGACCGTACGGATCCACCTCAAGCGCGGAGCGCCGCAGGGCGAGTCCGGCCCCGGCGGGCACCGTTCCTTCCAGCAGCAGACTGGCCGTGAGACCGGTGACCACGCGGGAGTACCCCAGAAACAGGGCGGTCTCTGCGTCGACGGGCGCGGCCCAAACCGCACCGATCGGGCCCTGTTGCACGATCCGCCCCTCTCGCATCACGACGAGATGGTCCGCGATGGCGAAAGCCTCATCGTGGTCGTGGGTGACGAGGAGGGTGGTGGTTTCAGCGCGCCGGAGGATCTCGCGCAGGTCTCCCGCGAGCCGAACACGCAACCCCGAGTCCAGTGCGGAGAGCGGTTCGTCCAGCAGGAGAAGCCGCGGGTTGGCTGCGAGCGACCGGGCCAGGGCGACTCGTTGCCGCTCCCCGCCGGACAGGGTGCCGGGGAGCCGGTCGGCGTACCCCTCCAACCCGACGAGGGCCAGCAGTTCGGCGACCTTCTCGGTGATCGCGCTCCGGCGATGGCCCCGGATGCGGAGGGCGTAGCCGACGTTACGGGCGACGGTGAGATGCCCGAAGAGTTGCCCGTCCTGGAACATCAGCGCGAAGCCTCGACGATGGGTCGCCACCCGGGCCAGGTCCTCACCGTCCCAGGCGATCGTGCCGTGTTGCAGCGGCTCGAGGCCGGCAACCGCGCGAAGCAGGGTCGACTTGCCGCACCCTGAAGGCCCCAGAATGGCGGTCACACTGCCGGGCGGGGTCACCAGGTTGGCGTCAAGGACCGCTGGGGTCCCGTCGTAGGCGACCGTGACGTCACGGACCTGCAGCATCACCAACCTCCCATCGTCGGCACTCGTAGGCGTTCGACGGCCAGCATGACGGTTGCGGTGACACCAGCCAGCACCACCGAGGCGGCTAAGGCCATCCCGTAGTTCTGCGCACCGGGGTGACCAATCAGCCGGAAGATCACCAGCGGGAGGGTGACCGCGTCGTCGCGGGCCAGGAACGAGGTGGCCCCGAACTCACCCAACGAAACCGCGAAGGCGAATCCGGCAGCAGCAAGGAGCGGCTTCCACAGCACGGGAAGGTCGACCGTGGTGAGGGTCCGCCACGGGCCGGCCCCCAGGGAAGCGGCCGCCTGACGTTGCCGATCGTCGATGCTGTGCAGGACGGGAACGAGGGTGCGGACGACCAGGGGTAGTGCGACCAACGCCTGCGCGATCGGGACCAGGGCTCGGGAGTCACGCAGGTCGAGGACGCCGGAGTCGAGCGTGATCAGGAAACCGAAACCCAAGGTGACCGCCGAGACTCCCAGCGGAAGCATGAAGAACCCGTCCAGCAGAGCTCTCGTTCGGCGCTCAGCGACACCACGGGAGCGGCGGGTGACCACGATGGAGACGAGCAGCCCGAGCAGGAGCGAGAGCCACATCGCGTCAACCGCCGTGCGCAGCGACGTCATCAGCGCCTCGGTCGCAGGGGCCGCCAGAGCCTGGTTGGAGCCCGCAGTGTTCAGCGCTCGATAGTTGTCCAGGCTCCACCCGGTCGGGGTCTGCAGCGATCCGGCGACCAACGTGGCGATGGGGGCCGCGACGAAGGTGAGCAGCGCCAAGGTGAGGACGACCTGAGGCAGATCGCGGCGGCGTACCGGTGCGGGACGGCTCGGGACCCGGCTCACGGTGGGGTCGGCGACGCGGCGCAAGCGGCCGGCCAGTCCGAGCAGGGCAACCACCGCGACGAGTTGCACGATGCTCAACGCTGCTGCGGCCGGAAGGTCGAGCAAGTCGGTGGTGAGGAGATAGATCTCGGTCTCGACCGACGAGTAGCGGGTGCCGCCCAGGGTGAGGACGATCCCGAACGCCGTGGCACAGAAGAGGAAGACCACGCTGGCCGAGGAGACGATCGCGGGTCGCAGCGCAGGGAGGGTGACGGTGCGGAAGACCTGCGCCGGCGTCGCCCCGAGCGAGGCCGCAGCCTGGGCCGGTCGCGGGTCCAGGGTCTCCCAGGTGGCTCCGACCGTCCGAATGACCACCGCGGCGTTGAAGAAGACCAGGCCGGCGACGATCGCCGCGGGAGTGCCGTCCAGTCCGAGGAACCCCAACGGTCCCGCCTCCCCGATGAGCTGCCGGAACGCGACCCCCACGACCACCGTGGGCAACACGAACGGCACCAGCAGAGCGCCGCGCACCAGACGCCGCAGCGGGAACGCCAGCCGGTGCAGCGTGTACGCCGCGGGTACACCGACCGTCACCGCGATCGCCGTACCCAGGGCCGCCGACCAGAGGGTGAACCACAGCACCCGGACGGTCCGGTCGCGGGCCAGGACGTCGAGCACGGCGCCCGGCTCGAACCGGCCATCCGGGAAGAACCCCCGACCGACCATTCCGGTGACCGGCAGCACGAAGAACACACCCAGCACCGCGACCGGCAGCAGTGCCAGCCCGATCAGGGACGCAATTCTTCGGCGGCCGGTCATGGAAGTCCCCGCCTCTCAGAGCACGTCAGTAGCCATCGTTGGGCTCGTCACGATGAGGTGACGTCGCTCCACTCCCGCAACCAATCGTCACGATTGGCGTCGATCTCGGCCGGATCGACACTGACCGGGTCCTCGACGCGGGCAGCGAACTTCGCCCAGTCGGCGGGCAGGTCGACGCTGTCGACAACCGGGTAGACGTACATGGACTCCGGCAGGGCGGCCTGGACGTCGTCGCCGAGCAGGAACTCGATCAACTCACGCCCGCCCTCCACGTTGTCGGCTCCGTCGAGTACGCCGGCGTACTCGACCTGGCGGAAGCAGGTGTTGAGCAGCGCGCTGGTGGTCGAGGTCCCGTCCTCGGCGATGGTGAAGGCCGGGGACGAGTCGTAGGACAGCACGATCGGGCGTTCGCCGCCGCCTCCGCCCTGGGTGAAGTCGACCTGGTAGGCGTCGGACCAGCCGTTGGTGATCTTGGCGCCGTTGTCGAGCAGGTCCGCCCAGTAGGTCGGCCAGACGTCGCCGTACTGCGCGACGGTGGCGAGCAGGAACGCCAGACCCGGGGAACTGGTGGCCGCGCCGGGGGTGACGAAGAGGTCTTCGTACGCCGGGTCGGTCAGGTCATCGAGCGACGTGGGGGCAGCCAAGTCGCGTTGGGCGAACCAGGTGTTGTCGACGTTGACGCAGACCCCGCCGGTGTCGATCGGCGCCATGGTCGCCTCATCGTCGCCGGGCAGGAGGTACTGCTCGACGCCCTCCGGGAGGTTCACGTCGTACGAGGTGAAGACGCCCTCGCTCAGGGCCCGGCTGCCGAAGGTGTTGTCGACCCCAAAGGCCACATCTCCCTGTGGGTTGGACTTGGAGAGGACCAGCTTGTTGGTCAGTTCGCCGCCGTCGCCGTTGGAGCGGGTGACCAGCTTGAGTCCCGACTCTTCCTCGAACTGGGCGCGCAACTCGTCGGAGAGCACGAACGAGTCGTGGGTCAGCAACACGACCTTGTCACTGGCCTCCGCACCATCCCCATCGTCGGAGGCACCGATGATCGAGCAGGCCGAGGTGGCCAACGCAGCGGTGCAGGCGAGCGCCAACAGGGTCGACTTCTGACGGGCAGGGTTCTTCATTCCGACTCCCTTCGCCGGTCTTAACCGGAGCAGGTTCTTAGGGTCTGCGGCGGTTCCGCACTCTCAGCACCTCGTGGGTGCTCCCCTGTCATGTGGGGCGAAGTCTACGCCCGCACCTGATGCTGCTCGGAGCCCCCTTCGGGTCGGGCGGACTGGGACGGCGAACCCAGACCTCTTGGACTATCCACCACGTCAGACCGACGAGGGGTGGATCATGGGGGCCATGGGAACCGAGATGAACCGCGCGCGACGCCCCTGGGTTGGCCGATCACGACCCACGCCACGGATGGTCGCCTCCCTGGTGACGGTGCTGGCCGTTTTGCTCGGCGGGGCGTTGCTGACACCGGCCTCCGCGAGCAACGACTTCCCCTCCCCGGCCACCGACTCTCCTTGGTTCGGCGGGGATCTCGATTGGGAGAACGACGACGCCGAGCGATACACCCGGCGACTCGGATCCTCGGTCTCGCTGCTGGCTCGGTCGGTCGACTACCCCCTCACTGCTTCATCGACCAGCGCCTTGAGCAGCCTGGCCGCGCAGGCTCACACTCACGACGCGGTCGCCGTGGTGAGCCTTCTCCCGACCGTCGCACTGGAGGAGTTGGATACCGCTGACGCCGTGGAACTGGTCGGTGCACTCAACGCCCTGACCCAGGATCTCGACACCGCCTTCCTGCTCCGCTTCGCCCCGGAGATGAACGCAACCTGGACCACCTACGGCCAGCGCCCCACGGCGTACGTCGACGCGTTCGTCGAGTTCGCGGACGTCGTACACGCCCGGGCACTCTCGGCTGCGACCGCCTGGACCCCGGCGTACGGCGGCGGCTATCCGTTCGGCGGTTCGCTCACCGCCCCTGTTCGCGGTACCCACATCGGTGCGGCCTTGTCTCCCGTCGACCGGGCCTTACTGGACTCGAACAGCGACGGAAATTACGACGGCAGCGACGACCCCTACGGAGCTTTCTTCCCTGGCGACGAAGCGGTCGACTGGGTCGGATTGTCGATGCTCCGGTACGGCGCCGACGGCGCTGCGGAGACCAACACGCTCGCCGCCCCCACGGAGATGCAGCGCCGCCTCGAGGACACCTTCGAGTACCCGACGTTGGGCCGTCCCAGTTTCTATCGACGCTTCGCCGAGGCCCGGGACAAGCCGATGCTGCTCCTGACCGGTGCGGCGTACAGCGCCGAGGCTGCTGAGACCGGAGGGCCGTCCGAACGCGCGGTCAAGGGAGCCTGGCTCCGGCGGGTCCTGTCGGCCACCCGCTCGCGTCCGCAGATCGGGGCGGTCCTGTGGTTCGAACACACCCGCGAGGAGCCCGAGGTCGACTCCGTGGTGCGGTGGGGCCTGACTTCATCGCCTGCACTGGGCCGCGCGCTGGGGAGGGTTCTTCAGGCCGGGGAACTCGATGTCGGGCCGCTGCCCAGCAAGGACGCGGGAGCGATGCAGGGTGCGGTCGACGCCCAGGATCTCAGCGCGCAGGCCACAACCGGCGACAGCCTTCTCGACCGGGCAGCGGGCACCATCGGCCTCACTGCGGTTCAAGTCTCGATCATCCTGCTGCTCACTATGATCGGCCTCAGCCTTCGCCTTATCTGGCAGGTCCGGAAACAGCGAATGCGTCCACCCTGGGACTGACCCGGAAGCGATGTGGAAGGCTCCGACCATGCCGAGCCTGCGTCATGCGCTGTTGGTCTGGGCCCTTCCGCGCCTCAAGGGTTCCCGCGACCTGGACGACCTCAACGACTCAGGTCCTGAGCGCGCGCGCCTCGAAGCCTGCCAGGCCGGACTCCGACCGCGGCTCCCTTCGGCCCTGGTGCCGCGCTTCTCGCGCGACTACGACCTCACCACCCAGACCCTCGCGGGCGAGGAAGGTGAGTTCGTCGCTCACATCATCACGCCGCGCCGCGGCGTCCCCGACTGCACCTTGTACTACATCCACGGTGGCGGCTTCGTGTCGGCGATCGACCCCTTCCACGTGCGGTACGCCGTACGACTGGCCAAGGCGCTCAACGCCCGCATCGTGATGCCCGACTATCCGCTGACGCCGACCCACAGTTGGCGCGCCTCGCACGAACCGATCGCGGACGACCTGGCGAAGTGGTCCGCGCAGGGTCGCGTGGTGGTGGCGGGCGACTCGGCCGGCGGCGGCATCGCGTTGGCCGTGGCCCAGACGGTGCGCGACCGGGGCGGGCCGCAGCCCAGTCAGATGCTGCTGCTCGCGCCCTGGGTGGACCTGACGACCAGCACCCCGGAGACCTACGCGCTGAACGCCTGGGACCCGTGGCTGTTCGTGGGCAAGTTGACGGCGTACGCGCAGTGGTGGGCTGATGGCGATGACCCCTCCCGCTACGAGATCTCCCCGGCCTTCGGTGATCTCGACGGATTGCCGCCGACCCAGCTCTTCTGCGGGACCCGTGACCTGCTGATGCCCGGCTGCCGACTGCTGGTCGACCGAGCAGCAGCGTCGACCTGGGAGCTGACCTACCTCGAAGCCGAAGGGCTGCTCCACGTGTTCCCGCTCCTGCCGTTCATCCCCGAGGCGCGCCGCGCTTGGCGTCACACGATGGAGTTCCTCCGGTGACCGTCCGGCTTCGTCGCTTTATCGAGCTTGAGCCGTACGACGCCCACGCCATCTGGCAGCTGCGCCAGGACGTGTTCGTGGTCGAGCAGGGATGCCCCTACTCGGACTTGGACGGCCGGGACACCGAGCCCGGCACCCTCCATGCGGTGCTGCACCACGACGGCGAGGTCGTCGGCACGCTGCGCATTCTCGACGATGGCAACTGCTGGCGGATCGGGCGGGTGACGCTGGCTCGCGGCGCACGCGGTCGAGGGTTGGCCGATGACCTGATCGACGCCGTACTCCCTGAGCTGACCGACCGCCCGATCGTGCTGGACGCTCAGGTGGGCCTGACGGGTTGGTACGCCTCCCACGGCTTCACCGCCGATGGTCCCGAGTTCCTCGAGGACGACATCCTGCACCTCCCCATGCGCCGCCCACGAAGTTCGCCTGATGGGGCGTCGAAGTTCGTCTGATGGGGCGTCCAAGTTCGTCTGATGGGGCTCCGTAGTCTCCATGACCCCCATTCGGCGAACCTCGTGTCCCCATCAGGCGAACTTCGTGGGGTGGGGGTTAGGGAATGACGGTGTAGTTGATGGTGTCGTCGGCACCGGGGACGGAGCGGGTGGCTTGGCCACGGGCGACGAGCAGTTCGAGGTGGGCCTTGGTTTCCATGCTGGCCATACCGGCGCTGAAGAGGTCCAGGGTCTCGAAGGCGTGCTCGTGGCGGGTCCAGCCAAGGTGGCCGGCGACATCGTGCGCGGTCTTCCCGCCGGGCGCCGACGAGGTCAGTGCCGCGACGCAGTGATCGAGGCGGGTCTCGTGGAAGGCCAGCAACTCATCGACGCGGGCGTGCGAAGATGGCGAAACAGGACCGTGGGCCGGCAGGATCTGCAGATCCGGCAGCGAGCGCACCTTGGTCAGCGACGCCATGAAGTGGCCCAGCGGCTGATCGGTCTCTGGGACGGTGAAGCCGATCGACGGCGTGATCGTCGGAAGCACGTGGTCCCCGGCGAAGAGCAGCGAAGCGGCCGAATCGGCGAAAACGTAGTGCCCCGGCGTATGACCCGGGGTGTGGACCGCGTCGATGGTTCGAGATCCGACGGCGATCTGCTGATCGCCCTCCAACCACGTCCCCGGATAGGCCCACATCGCCGGGTCGGGCAATTCGTCGTCGTCCCCACCGGCGCTCCAGGCTTCGGCGAGATCGTGCGCCCCCGCGGACCGGAGTACGACGGCGAACGGGTTCTCCGTCAGCTCATCGACGTTGTTGAGCAGGTCCAGTGCGTCCTTCTCCTCGACCCCCAACGCCACGTCGATGCCGTACTCGCCACCGAGCACGGTGGCCATCGTGTAGTGGTCACGGTGCACATGGGTCACCAGGAACCGGCGGATGTCGCCGAACCCCGAACCGATCTGCCGAAGACAGCGGTCGAGCAGTTCCCGGGCCTCAGGGATCGCCCAGCCGCCGTCCACCAGGGTGAGGCCGTCCGGCGTCTCGATGACGTAGACGTTGATGGCGCGCAGCCCGTCCATCGGAAGCGGCAGCGGGATCCGGTAGATGCCGTCGGCCACCTTCCAGGCGCCCTCCGCGGTCCAGTGCTCCCCGGAGTCGGGGGAGATCGCCCGGGCGGTGCTGACGCCGGGATTGCTGCGGCTGTTGGTGCTCATCAGTCGAGGCTAGACGCGCGTCAGAACGAGACGTCGGGCAGGTTCAGATCCAGGTTCGGTTGCTGGATGCCGCCGTCAACCTCGAGGATCTTGCCGGTGACGTAC
>CBDTZB010000005.1:0-18327 GCA_965364795.1 uncultured Nocardioides sp. | reverse complement strand
CCACCGGGACTACCCTCGCCGCATGGCCATCCACCTCGAAGCGTCCCGCGTGATTTCGCTGTCTCCGCAGGAGGCTTACGACCTCGTGAGGACCCGGCCGCTCCAGGACATCTTTGCCGACCGCTACCTCGCCATCCCGTCGATCAAAGAGACGCGCGACGAGCCGGAGACCTGGGACACCGTGGGCCAGTCCCGCACCATCGTGTTGGCCGACGGCGGCACGCTTCGCGAAGAGTTGACCAGCGTCGTGGACGGTAGGTCCTTCGGCTACGTCATCACCCAAATCACCGGTCCGATGAAGGCACTCGTCGCGCAAGCGAACGGTCTGTGGTCTTTCACCCCCGGTGGCCCGGGAACCAAGGTCACCTGGTCATGGGAGGTCCAACCCAACGGGATCGTGGGCAAAGCGGCTATGCCCGTGTTTGCCAAGATGTGGAAGGGCTCGGCCAAGAAGGCCCTGGCCCGCATCGAGGGCCTCGCCGTCGCCTGAAGGGTCGGGACTCGATTGCGCTGCTCGCAATGGGCGGTGCTAACGTTTCGCTCGCGTCTTCGGGCGTGATGGGGCTATGGCGCAGTTGGTAGCGCGTCTCGTTCGCAACGAGAAGGTCAGGGGTTCGAATCCCCTTAGCTCCACCATCGGGGTAGTCGCGAAACTGCCCACCACGGCAGGGCCGCTCGATCCCACGAGGATCTAAGCGGCCCTGAGTGTTTGCAGGGCAGGACGTTGTCCGTGCGGGTGGCCGACGGCCCCGAAGGGTCCTGTCTGTGAACTTGTCAGCGGCTCCCCGGCGTCCTCGCTATCTCGGAACCACAGTAGGTCTATTCTGACTTAGGCTTGGTAAGTCGGAATAACTGATACGGTGTTCCGACTTAGGAGGCCGCCGTGATGAATGACGACCCCAGCCAGCCCCAGCGCGGGGAGGCGACGATTGCGTTGCCGCCTCACGCACATCTAGTTGAGCCCTGGCAGAAGAAGAACAGGGGCGGCACACGCGAGGACCGCATGCTGCGAGAGGTGACGGTCTGGTTGCCGCCCAAGATCGTCAACCTGGAGGTCTCCGTTCCTTCGCGAATAGGCGCCGAGATGGACGCAGCGCTGCGCGAGATCGCAGCACTAGACGAGACCCATGGCGAGCACCTGGGGTCGCTCTCAACCCTTCTGCTCCGAGCCGAATCCGTGGCGTCATCGAAGATCGAGCAAGTCGAGGCCTCGATGGACGACTATGCCCGAGCCCTGCATGGCATTAAGTCGAACGTCTCAGCGATGTCGATGGCTGCGTCCACTACGGCGCTCGACGACCTCATCCAATCGGTGCAGGACGGACAGGACATCAGTATCGACAACGTCTACCGGGCTCACGGGGTCCTCATGGCGGACGACCCCCAGGAGCGCGCCTACGCGGGCCGGCCACGAGACATGCAGAACTGGATCGAAGGCTCTGACCATTCCCCGCGCAACGCGTCGTACGTGCCGCCCCCACCTCGCACCGTCGACGGCTACATGTTCGACCTGATCCAGTTCTCCAATAGGACCGACGTGGGGGTCATGGTCCAAGCGGCCGTGGCCCACGCGCAGTTCGAGTCGATTCACCCGTTCACTGACGGCAACGGACGTATCGGCCGAGCCCTCATCAACACGATTCTGCGCAGGCGCGGCGCGACCCAGCGAGTAATGGTGCCGTTGGCATCGGCCATCGTTGCCCGGCGCGAGTCCTACTTCACGGCGCTCGACGCCTACCGTGCCGGTGACGCTGGCCCGATCGTGGAGGCCTTTTCTAGGGGCTCAAGAATCGCGGCCGAGGAGTCACGCACCACCGCCGATCGACTAGCGCAGATGCCCGACGAGTGGCGGGAAGCAGCCGGTGCTCCTCGCCGGGGGAGCGCCGCCGCCAAAATCCTCGACAACCTCCTGACCTCCCCTGTTTTCTCAGCCGAAGAGGCGGAGCGCAGGGTCGGAGGAGCGACATCCAGCGTGTACGCGGCCATCAACCGGCTGCTCGAAGCGGGCGTGATCAGACCCCTGACCAACAGGACACGAAACCAGGTCTGGGTCGCAGCGTCCCTGTCCGACGAACTCGACGACCTCGGACAACGCGTCGCTGCAAAAGCCAAGCGCGCCTGGTGAGAATCGCGGTAACCGCGATAGCCGCGCAACTGCACAGTTTCCAGTCGCGAAACTATCGCGCACCGAAGGGCCGGTCGGATCGTATGATCGCCGCAGCGGAACAGGTCCGCCCTTCGAGAAAGCACCATCAGCCATGTCGACGTTCGCGCAGGCCCGTCCCGATTCCATTCCCGGCTGGCGAAGAGCGGGATTGCTGGCCGCGGGTGCCTTCGCGTCCCAGAGCCTGATCTGCGTGATCGTGTGGCTCCTGGTCAACGACTTCGGCGTATCGGGGACCTTCTACAACGACGACTTCTACGAATGGTGCGCGATCAGCGGTCTTGCCGCAGCGCTCCTCGCGGCCCTTGCTGGGATGAAGGCAAGACGGTGGTGGGTGGCCGGCGCGATTGCCACGGGGTGTCTGCTCGCCCTGTTCTCGGCCATCGTCCTCATCGTCGGCTTCGCGGCCTTCAACTCGGCCTAGGGGAGCTGGAACGGGGTGAGCTGCTCGCGGGTGGTGCCGTTGCCGACAGTTCCCAAATGGTTCGCACCCCAGCACCAGCCGGTGTGATCAGTGCGTACCCCGCAGGTGGTGGGCGAGTTGGTGAGACGATGACGCACGTGAGTGAGTCCTCGAGGCGCTGGCCGCAGTGGGTGTACGGCGGCGGCACCGACCCCGATCCCCGATGGAGTTTCGCTAATGAGCGCACCTTCCTGGCCTGGATCCGAACCGCGCTGGCTCTGATTGCCGGTGGGGTGGCGTTGGACGCCTTCGACGTCCCGATGGCTGAGGACCTCAAGAAGCCCCTAACGATCCTGCTGCTGGTCCTCGGGCTCGGTTGCGCGATCTCCGCGTGGATCCGCTGGGCCCGGGCTGAGCGAGCCATGCGACGTGGCGAACCACTGCCCTCGTCGTCCTACACAGCGGCCCTTGCCGCTGCGGTCGGCCTCGCGGCGCTGCTGCTCATCGTCGGACTTTGGTGAACGACTCCCCATGAACGTTCGGGACCCTGGTCTGGCGAACGAGCGAAGCCTGCTCGCCTGGCAACGCACGGCACTGTCCCTCGCCGTGGGCTCTGCGGTGTTGCTGCGGCTCACCTTCGAAGAACTCAATGTGGTGGCCGTTGTCGGCTGTGGCCTCTCCTTGGCCCTTGCGACCTGGGTCTTTCTCGAGAGCAAGCTGCGGTATGCCCAGGCTGCCGGTGTGCGCGGCAGATTCCGGCATCGAGGTGGGCGTGCCGTTTCGTTCCTCGCCGTGGCCACAGTGCTGCTCGCGACGACCGAGTTGCTGGTCGTTCTGTGACGGCCAGCTAGTAGGTATCCCCGCCGACAGAGCACGACGTTGTGACGGAAGTGCGTGAGCAATCCTCACCGAGAAAGGTGGGGCTCAGAACTGGCGAGTTCTTCTCCGTGAGCGTCGCCTTCGATGTCGATGGTGGGCAGCAGCCGGTCGAGCCACCCGGGCAGCCACCACGCGCTGCTCCCGAGAAGGCTCATCACTGCGGGCACCAGGGTCAGGCGGACCAGGAACGCATCGATGAGTACCCCGACAGCTAGGGCGAAGCCGAACTGTTTGATGGTGGCATCGTCGGTGAAAACGAAGCTGGCGAACACCGAGACCATGATGATCGCGGCGGCGACGACAACGTGACTGGCGTTCTCGAATCCGCGCACGATGGCACGCTGGGCGGGCAGCCCGGTGGCGTGGGCTTCGCGCATGGAACTGACGAGAAAGACCTGGTAGTCCATGGCGAGCCCGTACAGGATTCCGGTCACCATGATCGGCAGGAAGCTGAGCAGCGGACCGCCGGTGTCGAGGCCGACCAGTCCGATGAACCAGCCCCATTGGAAGACGGCGGTCGTGACTCCGAAGGTCGCCGCGATGCTGAGCAGGAAGCCGGCCGTGGCCTTGATCGGTATCACTACCGAGCGGAACACGAGCAGCAGCAGGAGCAAGGACAGTCCGACGATGATCGTGAGGTACTTGGGCAACGCCGCGCTGAGGCGGTCGGTGATGTCGAGGTTGACCGCGGTCAATCCGGTGACGCCGAAGGTGGCCTGGGTCTGGGTGGCGATCGGATTCGCCGGGTCTCGTAGCGTTTCGACCAGCGCAGAGGTGCGGTCATCATCGGGGCCCTGAGCCGGTATGACGGTGATCATGGCCAGGGTGCGGTCGGGGTTGGTTCCCATGAGGGTCGCCGAGGCGACGTCGTCGGTGCTGCTCAGGCTGGTGACGATGTGGCCCAGTGCGGCTTGGTCGAAGGATGCGCCGACCTCGGGGTGGGCGACGACGATGAGTGGTGCGTTGTAGCCCTCGCCGAAGCCGCGGGTGATCGCCTCATAGCTCTGCCGCGAGGTGCTCTCCTGGGCAGCAGTCCCACCCGTGGGCATTCCGAGGTCCATGCCCGGGGCGGGGATCGCGGCCAGCCCCAGGATCACGACCACGCCGCCGACTGCGAACCAGGGGCGTCGGACGAGGAGTTCGACCCAGCGGTTCGTGGTGGGCTTCCCCCTCGGGCGGGTGGTCGCACTCGCTTTCGCCCGGGCCTGGGGCGAGCAGACCCTCTCGCCGAGTATCCCGAGCAGCGCGGGAAGAAGGGTGAGGGCGATGAGCACGGCTAGGGCGACAGTGGTGGCTGCCACCAGGGCCATCGTGGTGAGGAACCCGATCCCGATGACGGTCATCCCGACCAGGGCGATGACGACCGTCGACCCGGCGAAGGCGACGGCGCTCCCAGCTGTGGCGAGGGCGCGGGCCGTTGCCTCGCCAGAGGAGAGGCCCTCGGCGAGGATCAGTCGTCGCTGCCGGTGAAGGATGAACAGGGCGTAGTCGATCCCGACCGCGAGTCCGATCATCAGTGCCAGGGCTGGGGTGGCGGTGGTCAAGGTGATGGACGAGGAGAGGGCGAAAGCGCCGCCGACCCCGATCCCGACACCGACCAGGGCCGTGAGGATCGGTAGGCCTGCGGCCCACAGCGATCCGAGGGTGACGAACAGTACGAACAGGGCGATGATGAGCCCGATCGCCTCGTGTCCGCCGATCGGTGGATGCATCGAGTCGAGGGAGTCACTGGGCAGCACCGTGACCCCCGTATCGGCGACTGCGGTCTGCGCGAGGGTGACGATGTTCTCGGTCGTACCTTCAGGCAGTGAGTCGACCTGGGTGGTGAACTGCATCTGGAGCATGGCAACACTGCCGTCGGAGGAGACGAGGACGCCCGGGACGGGCGAGCCGGCGACCAGGAGCGGCCGGGAGCCAGTCGTCGCGTTGCCGTCGCCCTCACCTGTGCTCTTGGTCGCATCGGGCGGACTCGTGGTCGGAGCCGTCCCGTCTGTCGCGGTGGCGGCCACTGCGGATCGGTTCACGATCTCGGGGAGTGCGCCGATCTCTGTGCCGGCAGTGGCGATTGCTTTCGCGCGCTGACCGCTGTCGAGGGTCTCCCCTTCGGGGACGGTGAAAACGAGCGTGCCTTGTCCGCCGCTGGCAGCGGGCAGGTCCTCGCGCAACTGGTCCAGCACCCGCTGGCTCGGAGTTCCGTCGATGGTCATGCTCGAGGAGATGTGTCCGTCACTTGTGACCGCGAGACCGAGGGCGCCGCCGAGGACGATGAGCCAGATGAGGACGAAGGCCCAGGGTCGTCGGTGGGCCAGCGCCCCGAGTCGATGAAGAAGAGTGGACATCACAACGCGCCTCTTTCGGGATGGGTCGATCTCTACGGCGACCGAGTGATCGCCGCGTGCCGGTCGGTGGCGGAGCACTAGTGGTGGGTCAGAAGCCCTCGCGAAGGTGGGTGAATGTCAGGTCGACGAAGTCTTCGAGGGTCATTTCGTCCCGGGTGTCGTTCGCGGCGTCGCGGGACGAAGCGGCGTCCTGACCCGGGGATGCCGGCAGGCGCACCGGGATATGTCCGTCCAGCACGCAGGTCAGGGCTCCGTAGGCGGCGCCGACGAGGAGGTGGGCGTAGATCCGACTCCCGCGCCCGTCGACTCGGGCCAGGACTGCGTCACGCGCGGTCTCGCGGATGCTTCGCTGGACCTCCAGCAGATGGGGGCGTAGCGGTGGATGTTGCTCGGCCAGAACGCGCAGATCGCGCAGCGTGAGCAGCAGGCCATCGCTTAGCTGTTGTCGGGCCACGGCCTGCAGCCAGTCGATCAAGGGGAGGTCTTCGTCGGGGACCGTGTCGAGCGCGCGGCGTACCCGCTCACCGGCAATCGCGACGATGGCCTCTTCCTTCCCGGCGAAGTGGTTCGCAAAGGTCCGCCTTGAATACCCCGCTCGGGTCGCCACTTCGTCGATGGTGAAGCCGTCGACGCCACGCTCATGGGCGAGATCGAAGGCGGCCTGTGCCAAGGCGCGGGCAGTGTCACGTCGCTTGGTCTCTCGCAAACTCATCTCGGCCATGACCCAAGAGTGCCATGTTGTTGCCCAATGGGCAAGGTTGCCTAGTGGGCAATTCTGCTAGGGTTGGCGGTATGGCTTGCCCAATAGAGCGCGCACACGTCAGGCTGGAGGAAGTCTGCGATGGTGAATCAGTGGTCGACGGCTTCCCGTACCGGGCGGCTGCGTGGGTCGCGGGCGGCGCCGGAGTGCTCTGGGCGTGCGCCCGGGCGGTGAGGAGAGAGTCGGCCCGTCGCTACGGTCGCCCGGCCCGGCGAGAGTTCGACGCGGCGCAGGTCCCCTCCAACGCGGTCGACGTCGGGGTCATCACCGATAGCGGCGCCACCCTGCACGGCTGGCTGCGCGAACCCGTCTCCTGTCCAGAGAGCGAGAGCGGCCTCCCGCGCCCGGTCGCGCTGGTCATCCACGGATGGGGCGCCAGCGCCGCCGACATGGTTCCGCTCTCGGAGCCTTTGCTGGAAGCGGGCCTGTGCGTGCTCCTGCTCGATGCCCGCGGCCATGGCCGGAGCGGTGAGGTCGGCGTCGCCACCATGCCTACCTTCGCCGAGGATCTCCGTTCGGCGCTGCACTGGCTGCGGAGCCACCCACAGATCGACTCGGACCGCATCGTGCTGGTGGGCCACTCCGTGGGAGCCGGAGCAGCGCTATTCGTCGCAGCCGACGACCACACGATCGCAGGAGTCGTCTCGATCTCGTCGATGGCCGCTCCGCGAGACTTCATGGCTGAACGGATGCGATCCAGGTTCCCTAGTGTGTTGGTACGGCTCGCTTTGAGGTACGTCGAGCATGTCATCGGCCATCGATTCATCGAGTTCTCGCCCCTCGACACGATTGGCCGATCGACCGCGCCAATCCTGCTGATCCACGGCGCCCAGGACGGCACCGTTCCCCTCGCCGATGCCCAACGCCTCCACGCTCAGAGCCCAGATCGGAGCACACTGCTGATCCTGCCGCAGGCGGGCCACGCCGACTTCGGAGCGATCCAGGAAGCCACGCCGTCACTGCTGCGATTTCTCCTCGAAGCCGGGGTCGTCTCAGGCCGCGCCACCGCGGGCCAAGGGGCGTTGGCCGGTCCCGCTGAATAGTGGTCTGGGTGCCGCCTGACCCAAAGACCCACCGCGGGAAGCTACGCGGGAGCAACTCATCTACAACCGCGCTAGCACGAGGCCGACGGGGACGCTGACCAGTAGGACCACGACGAGCACGCGGTAGGTCAGGAGCAGGCCCCCGAGCCAACCAGACGATGTGTAAGGCGCCTTCCCTGAGGCGCCACGCACACCCCAGACCATCAGAGCTAGCGCCACTACAATGAGGGCGCCTCCGATATCCACCAGCCAAACCACGTCGATCACAGTGCCGGCGACGACGCCGACGTTGCCCAGCGCGAAGACCGCGAAGTCGCGTGCTACCGCGCCTGGCGTCGCTGGCCGCGCCGGCAACATCGTGCGCCCGAGCGCCAGACCGATCTGCCCCACGCCGGCAACGAGCACGAGGTACGCGCTCGCCCATACTGGCTTCTGGGAAGGGTCGTGAGCCACAAACGCGGCAACGAGGCCCCCGGCGATCACAGCGATCACGCCGAGGACGAGCCACGGCGACGCCGAGACCAGCCTCGCGTTCATCGTGCTCTTCTCTCCCGTCAACGCGCCGCGCCCGCTTTCTCCTGGTCTGCTTCTCCGGGACCGCGCAACGCTCGCTTCGAGGGCATTGGAAGTAAAGAGGCGTCGCACACGGAACCACTATCCCCCAGCCGACGGGCAACCTGTCCAGCTTCGGCTCGGGCCGCAGTTGAGCCCAAGAAACACACAGGTCGACCTGCTTTCCTGAGGTGTGCCTACTAAGGAGGCGCCATGCAGATCGGAGAAGCCAGGACTCGACTTGTCACCCTGCTCGCCATCATCGCCGCTCCTTCGGGCACTAGCGGCGTACCCGGCTCAGCAGAGCAGTCCGCCGGCGTCCGAGTCCGTGGCGCTGACCTTCGGACCGGATGGTTGGGACAGATCGACGTCATAGCGAGCGGTCCAGCTGCCAGAGTCGAGGGCGACGATGACGTTGACGCGGTACTGGTTCGGGGACGTCTCGCGCGCGGTCACGCGCGAGACGTACTGGTCGACCTCTGCGCAGAACAGAGACGTCACCGCGGTCCTCGCCTCTGGGCCGCGATTCGCGGAACTCTGCTCGGTCGCGCTCTCGCGCACGCCCCAGATGGTGAGCATGCCGCGCCCACCGGTGTCGGGCGCCCAGGCCCAGGTGGACGGATCGGAGTCGATCACGGTGTAGGAGCCGGCGGGCACGCTGATGTTGGTGACGGCCACCCAGTAGGCATTGGGCACTCCTCCTTGGCCGTCAAGGCCTGTGGTTGAGAACGGTCCGTACGTCGTGCCGTCGGCGGAGCGGAGACTAATGGTGCCCGGTGTCACGCCCTGGGCGTTGTTCCAGTGATAGGTCCGAAGCGCGGTGATCCGGGCCGCGGGCAGGGTCACGACCGATGGTTGGGTGGGGCCGTTGCTCACCCCGGCGATGCTGCCGATCTCGGCCAGGATGTCGGCGTCGGTTCCTTCGGACGGTGTGGTTCCCCCGTCCCCGTCCCCGTCCCCGTCCCCGTCGGGGGCGTCGGTGTCGGCCGCGCCGGTGGTGCCTACGGGCCGGCTGAAGGGTCGGTCGGTGGTGATGTCGACGAGGATGATGACCGTGACCTTCACCGTCGCTTTGACCACGACGACGATGCTGGGGTCAAAGCCCGGCCACCGTGCGCCCGTGTAGCGCGTTGAGGTGGTCACCGGTTGCGCCTCGGTCAACGGGTTGCCGCAACTGCACTTGGCCCGCGGCACCCCGTACTCGTCGACCATCACCGCAGAGCCGGCCTGGAGGACCGCCGGGTAGGAGTTCGCTTTCCCGTTGTTGTAGCCGTAGTTGACGACGCGGGTGTCACGGCGCAACAGGACCGGCGTGAGACTCGCAACAAAGTCCCGGATCTCTTCGACCTCGATCCCCTGAACTCCAGCCCAGGCTGCGGCTTTGTCGGCGTCAGCTTCCAAGAAGGCCACGAGTGCCTCAGGATCACAGGCCTGCTGGTCCTGAGTTCCGCCGTACAAGCCGGGGGAGGAAGCAGTCATCACGACGCCTCCCGCGCCGGCAGGAGTCTGAGGTGACGCTTCGGGAGACTCTTCCGGAAGAGGTTGCCCGGTGTCGTCGGGGTTGGATGGGAGCGCTGACTCGTTGACCGCGACCGAAGCGGTGAAGGGGTCCGGAACTTCCAGGGCCACCGGCTCCAGAATGACGGCGGAGGAGTCGTCGCCAGCTTTGGGCTCGTCACTGTTTCGATCGATCAGCACCAGAGCGCCGACCACCGCGACGGTCAGCGCCAAGAGGGCTGCCGCTCCGATGGCGATCAGCCCACCCAAGCGGCGCTTGCCGTTGTCGCCAGAGTCGAGCGGTGGCGGCGGCCCTGGTCGTGGCGGAGCAGGCGGGCCCGCCGGGCGAGGGGCGGAGGGCGGAGGAGCGGAGTGCGGAGGAGCGGGCGGCTCGGGTGGAGCCGAGGGTGGGGTCGAGGGCTGGTCAGTCGGCGTGGGCGCGGCTCCACCGGAGAGGCTGGCACCGCAGACCGGGCAGAAGTCACCTTCGGCGGGCCTGGGAGTACCGCACTGAGAACAGAACTTTGCTGCCATCTTGGTCACCTGACTCCTCGATTGAGGGGTAGGCCAACTACTGCGCCCCCCCGAGCGGCGGATCATCACCGCACTTTCAACCTACCTGCCCTGAACGATGCGGACGGGCGCCTCGACGGGTCGTCTAGGCCAGTCAGGGGTGTGCTCTCCCTCGGCCCGATCCGGACCCCCATCGCCGACGCAATAGGGTCGGGCGTTCAGAGAAGATCGATCTGCCCAGCTCGACCAGACGAAAGGCAGCGCCACCAATGGCTCTCGACGTGGCCTTCATTGCGGGGGGCCTCGTGCTGCTCTTCTTCGGGGGAGACCTGCTGGTTCGAGGCAGCGTGCGTCTGGCTGAGCGGGCAGGGGTCTCGCCGCTGTTCGTAGGGCTGGTCCTGGTCGGCTTCGGAACGTCGGCGCCCGAGCTGTTTGCCTCCATCGAGGCGGTCAGAGTGGGCGCCCCGGCGATCGCCTGGGGCAACGTGGTCGGGTCGAACGTCGCCAACACCCTCCTGATTCTGGGTGTGGCAGCGATCGTGACGCCCTTCCCCATCTCGCGAAGCGCGCTGTGGCGCGACGGGGGGTTCGGTCTCGTGGCCGCCGCACTCCTGCTTGTCTTCGCCCAATCGGGGGTGACCAGGCCCATGGGTCTGGTGTTGATCGCGATCCTGGTCGCCTATCTGGCCTACTCCTACATCGCGGAGCGCCGCAAGCCTGCACCGCCCACCACGCCCAAGGATCGCGCTGGGTCGCGCCCAGTCGGCGGCGGCGTAGGAGCAGACCTGGGGGCCACCCTGAGCGGGCTTGTCCTGATCATCATCGGCGGCAACATCCTGGTCGGCGGCGCGCGCAACGTGGCCACCGACCTCGGGCTCTCCGACACGCTGATCGGGTTGACCATCGTCGCCATCGGCACCTCGGCGCCGGAGTTGGCCACTTCGGTCGTGGCGGTCCGCAAGGGTCAGGGCGGGATTGCCTTCGGCAATGTTCTCGGTTCCAACATCTACAACATCCTCGCCATCGGCGGCGCCACCGCGGTCCTAGCGCCGAAGAGCCTCCCGAGCGAGATGGTCTGGGTCGAGCTTCCGCTGCTCGTGGTGGTAGCCATCGGGCTGCTGGTCTTCGGCAGAACTGGTCACCGCTTCTCGCGGTGGGAGGGCGTGGCGCTGGTGACGGCGTACGCCGGCTATCTGGCCTTCGCCGTGCTGCGCGCCACCGGCTGAGCAGGACCGCTCAGAGTCGAGCGCGGCCCTGTTGGACAGCCAGTCCCGCGCACAGCAGAGCCAACACACCGAGGACCGCCGCGACCGGGACCTGCTCGGACAGGGTGGCGATCATCAGCGGGAATCCGAAGCCGACGTAGGCCGTGGCGTAGAAGCCGGCTGACACGGTGCCGAGGCGTCCGGGATTCGCCAGCGCCGGGAGTCGTGAAAGACCACCGGCCAGTGCGAGTCCGCCGCCCGCACCAAGGATCGCTGCGGCGGGGACGGCCAGCAGAAGCAGGTCGGGGACGGCCGCCGCTACTGCCGTGGTCCCGAATCCGATCAGTCCGCACAGGGCGGCCACCGGAGCCGTGCGAGCGCCCAAGCGGGCCTGGAAGGGCGCCGCCAGGGTGCCGGCTCCGAGGGCCAGCCCTGCGAGCAACCCCGTCAGCGCCACAGGTGCGACCGGGAACCCGATGAGCACCGGCATCCCCGCCACAGCGCTGGCCGGGAACGCGTAGACGCATACCG
This sequence comes from uncultured Nocardioides sp., assembly GCA_965364795.1. Taxonomy (GTDB): domain Bacteria; phylum Actinomycetota; class Actinomycetes; order Propionibacteriales; family Nocardioidaceae; genus Nocardioides. The sequence continues at coordinate 6,441 of CBDTZB010000005.1, read as the reverse complement.
CCAACGGGGCGACGATCAACAGGCCAGTCCTTCGCCCGCCGGTGACGAAAGCACTGCGCGGCGCTGGTTCCGCCGTGAACGGCTGATGTACCAACGACTCGGCGACTCCCCAGGCGACGACGAGAGCAGCCACGAGAAGCGCGATGTGCACGAGGTAGGGCAGCACCAGCGGCCACGGACCCCACTCACCCATCAAACCGGCGTACGCCGGGCCCACCGCGAACCCCCCGGTCATCGCCACCGTCGCGGTGCGGGGGCCGAACCTGCTGCCGTGACGCACGGCTGACTCCACCAGCCAGGCGCTGCCCACGCTGAACACGGTCCCGGACACGGCACCTTGGAGGAACCGCACGGCATAAAGCAGGGGTTCGCTGCCCCCCGCGCCGGTGAACAGGAGCGAGGCGACCGCCGCAGCAATGGCCGCGGGGAGAACCACGGGACGGCGACCGAATCGGTCCGAGGCCCGCCCCGCGAAGGCGAGGGCGAGCATCAGGCCCAGTGCGTAGACACCGAAGATCGCCGTGACGGAGGCATCGGTGAGATCAAGTTTTTGGCGATAGACCAGAAGCAGGGGAGTGGGCACGTTTGTACCGGTCGCCACAGCCAGCAGCAGTACGCCGAGTCGTCGCTCTGGGCTCCACCTCACGGCAGCACCTTTGCACACGCCGGGGTCGTCGAGGGACGCCCTAAACGACATCTCGTCTCTGGACGACGACGAGGGCGGTGATGGCCGGCAGGAGGGCCCACGCGCTCAGGGCCGCGAACGCTGCCCACACGCTCACCTCCGAGCTCACGCCGGAGAGAACGGCGTACAGGGAAATCGGAATCCAGGATCCCGCCTCGCTGAACATCTGCACGACGAGGGGAGGGATCACGAAGAGTGCCAAGAAGACGGTCGTGACGGCACCTCCGATATTGCGACTGAGCGCGCCGAGGCCAGCACCGAAGACAGCGCCGATGCCTCCAGCGAACGTCGTGGCTCCGCAAAGACGGATCAGGTCACCGGAGGTGAGCAGGAAGTCGTATTCGGTCGTCGGTAACGCCAAGGCAACCCCTGCGACTACCAACGACTGCCCGAGGAAAGCCAGCACAGCTCCACCCGCGAACACCGCAGTGAGCTGGGCAAGTACCGCTCGAGTGCGGTTGGGAGAGGTCAAGAACATGGGTACGACTGTTCGATGTCCGTACTCTCGGGCCGCCGCGATGGCACCGAAGAGACTGGTGATCATCATGGCGTTGGACGCGAAAGCCACCAGAGACCGTTGGTCGGCGGCGGTGGAGATGAATGTCTTGCTGCCGTCCATATCAGTGGCGAACGCGACGATGGCAGCGTCGAGGCCGGCGACGACCACGAGGACGACGAGGAATCCTCCGGGCAGGTTGGTGGTGGTCAGTTTGCGGATCTCTCCGCGCACGAGTCGAAGCATGGAGATCACAGGGACCTAGCCTGGTCGTGGGTTGGGATGTGGATGGCTGGAGCGTTGCCGATAGCAGTGCCATCGGTGCCCGTCCACCCCAGGAACAGTTCCTCCAAGGAACCGCGCTGCGGGCTGAGTTCGTGCAGTGAGATGCCCGCGGCGCAGGCGCGGTCGCCAATCTCGGCGATATCGATGCCGCGAACCATGAGGGCGCCATCGCCGACAGCGTGGACGGTGGCGCCGGCTGCGATGAGGAGCGTGGTGAGGTCATCCGGAGCCGTCGTGCGGACCGACGTACCTGCCTGCTGCAGGGCGGAGAGAGTGCCCGTGGCGACAAGCTTTCCGTGGCTCAGGACGACGATCTCGTCCGCCAGATGCTCGACCTCGGCCAAGAGGTGGCTCGAGATGAAGACCGTTCCCCCATCGGCCGCCCGGGCTCGCAGGAGATCTCGCAGCCAACGGATGCCCTGCGGGTCGAGCCCATTGCCCGGCTCATCGAGCACCAGCACCGGTGGGTTGCCCAGCATCGCACCAGCCAACCCGAGGCGCTGGCGCATCCCCAGTGAGTACTCGCTCACGTGTTGATCGGCCGACCGGCTCAAACCGACAGACTCCAGCATCTCGTCGATGCGTTTGGGATCGATCCCGGCGCCGTCCGCCAGGATGCGCAGGTGGTTGCGTCCGCTTCGTCCCGGATGGAAAGCGTCGGCTTCCAGTACGACGCCGACGCTCCGTGCCGGGTCGGTCATCTCGCGGTAACGCGTTCCGCCGATGGTGGCCTGCCCCTGATCCGCGCGGGCGAGATCGAGAAGAATCTTCATCGCCGTAGATTTCCCGGCGCCGTTGGGGCCCAAAAAGCCGGTGACGCGTCCGGGTTGCACGGTGAAGGTGAGGTCGTCGACGACCACTGCCGCTCCATAGCGTTTGGTGACACTTGCGAACTCAAGGGTGTGCACGTATGCGCGCTCCATCTGGGTGTGGGATCAGACGATTGACTCGTGGGACCCCTCAATCACACAGGTTCATCGCGGGCCTCGGTAGAGACGAAGGTCCCCGCCACCCGCTCGACAGAGCACGGTCCCCTCGGTTTGGGCCAGCGACCTCACAGGCCTGAGCCGGACCGAGCCGACCCGAGACGGAGCGAGGGAATCGTCAACCCCGTCCGGGCCGCACAAGGGGGTGTGGGGCAACCGGACGGGGTTGACAAATTCACGCGGTCCGCGCGGTCGAGGCGAACGTCACTGGTGGGGGGAATCAGTGACGTAGGTCACTCATTTGCTGCGGACATACCCATTGTCGCACATCTCTTGCCAAGATGTGACAAGCAAGAGTCACATCGCTCAACCGGAGCGATCTATGAAGGGAAATCTCATGAACCGTGCACGTAACTTCCTCGTCGGTACCGTCGCCACGTTGTCCCTGCTGGGAGTCGCCGGAGTCGGTCAGGCCTCGGCTGAGCAGGAGGACGTGGTGCTCACGACGACGCGTTGGTGCTGCTGAGCGTCGTAGGGAGTCGCCTGCGTGAAACGGGCGAGGCCAGGCCGGTCGCTGCGGCGGCCCGCCGGTAGGCGTCGAGAGCGCCCGCGGAGTCACCCACGCTCTCGAGAAGTTCGGCGAGCTCGAACCACAACTGAGCGGCGGCCCGATCGGCACCCGCTCCGCTAAGGTGGTGAACCGCTTGCTGGAAGTGCTCCCGAGCTCTGTCAAGCGCGCCTTCATGGAGGGCGATCTGACCGAGAAGCGAGCAGGCGTCCGCGGCCAGCAGTGGCATGGAGGAGCCGATCGATTCGACAGCCCCCAGGATCCCTTCGCGGGCTTTCGCCACGTCGCCGAGGAGGAAGTGAGCGCGAGCCTGGGCGATGAGATTGTCGGCCAGATCAGAGAGGCCGGCGTCGGTGGTGGACAGCTCCTCAGCCGCGCGGGCCAATGTGTCGAGCGACTGTTGTGCTTGTGGGGGGTCGACCATCAGCTGCAGGATGCCGAGCTGGGTGCGCAGCCGAGCGACGTTTCTGGCGTCCTCGGCGGCCTCGATGATTCTCAGCGCCCGCTGCGCCAAGGGCAGTGCGGTGAGGGCGTTGCCGCGCATCGACTCGATTGCGGAGCTGTTCCAGTAGGCCATAGCTTTGGCCATCGGTGATGCCAACTGCTCGGCTCGCCCAACGGCGCGCTGACACAGCCGCGCTGCATAGTCCACGTCGCCCTGCTCGTGGTACGCCGCAGCCAAGGACAGGCTCAGGCGGATGGCTTCGTCGACCCCGTCGAGCCCGATCTCCTCGACGCGGCGGATGCCCTGTGTCCCGACCTCGATGGCTCGCCCCAGCTCGCCGGAGTCGCGGTAGCACCCACACAGCGCGCTGAGTCCGCTGATCCACCGCAGGTCCTGCGGGGCGGTCTGGGCAAGGTCTTCGAGCGCGAGGATCGCGGACTGCAGGTCGCCAGTGGCCTCCAGGGCTCCGGCCTGGACGTAGCCCGCGCTACGCCGCAGATCATCGAGGTTGCCGATGGCGGGATCCTCGAGAACACCTGTCACCACGCGCAGTGCTTCCTCGGCGGCGCCCGTCGCCAGGTGGAGTTCTGCATGGTCGAGCATCACCTGGAGTTCGGCGAGGCGGTCTGGGGCGACGCCCTCGAGCAGTTCCGCGATGCTGACCCCCATCCGGTTGGCGAAGGCTGTCAGCAACTCCATGTCCGGGCGGCGCTGACCACTCTCGATCCGAGAGACGTATCCCGCCGACACCTGCTGCCCTGCGAGTTGGGTCTGGGTCAATCCGGCTCGTGAGCGTTGGGTTCGGATGCGTTCGCCCAGGGTCGCGGCGTCGAGAGTGCGGAGGAGGTCAGTCAATTCAGCGCGCATGGATCCTATTGTGACTGATTTTGACCAATATTTGTCAGATTGCTCATCCGTGAGCGGCGTCGGCCGTGTTAACGGACGGTGACGGTGCCGCGTGAGCGGGTGACGACCTTGTTGGCCCGGTGCGTCACGGTGACCCGGTGTCGGCCGGGCCGCAGCCGCAGGAATCCCACTCGCACGCGACCATCCTTCAGCCGTTTGACCCGCCGCCGGCCACCGACCTTCACCGTGACCTTGCCGCGAGCAGGAGTGCCGTCGGGGGAGAGGATGTTGGCCTTGACGACAGCCCGGCCGGTGTAGCCGACCGTGCGCAGTTCGACGCTCGTGGTCTTCGGCGCCGGGGGAGCGCCTGCTTCCTTCACGATAGCGGAAGCGCGGCGGCGGATGCCGGGCAGCGCGTTGTAGAGGAAACTGCCCGGACACGCCGTGTCGTTGGTGTCGCGGTGTCCGTCGATGACGGGCAGGGTGGCCCGCCTGCCTCGGCCGTACTTGTCGCTGCCCTCGGAGGTCACCGTGGTCTTGCCGACCGGTTCGACGCCGTACGTCGACAGTTTCCAGGCCGCCACCTGGGCGATGGCCTCGCGCATCTGTGGGGTCGGTCGAGTGACCTCGAAGTTCCCGATCGCCGAGATCCCGGTCGAGGTGTCGTTGAAGCCGAGCGTGTGAGCGCCGCGGACTAGCTTCTCCACCCCACCGGCGCGGCCGGTCCAGATCCGACCGAACTGGTCGACCAGGAAGTTGTAGCCGATGTCGGACCAGCCGAGGTTCTTCACGTGATAGCGATACATGCCGCGGATCAGTCCGGCCACGTCGTCAGGCGCGTAGTCGTTGGTGCTGACCGTGTGGTGGACGTGGACCTGCTTCAGCGTCGTGTTGTAGCGGGGTCCGGGCTCGCGCATCTTCTCGTCGGCGCCCCAGTCGCGTCGCGTGAGGATGGCGGGTTTGGCCGCAGCGATCCGAGCCTGCCGGAACGACGCCCCGTCGGGTTCTGAGGACGGCCGCGCAGAAGCGTTGTAGTCGGCGTCGAGACGACCGGGGTTAAGCAGGACCAGCGTGAGGTCCGGGGGCCGGGCGCCGTCGAGGCGGACCTGGATCCCGTCGGATTTGCCGATCCAGAGCAGATCGGTCCCCACGGTCGTGCCGCCCTCGCCCGAGGCCACATCTGGGGCATCGTGCAGGGTGGATAGTCGGGTCCAGGGTCCCCAAGCGCCGCCAGCGCGGGACTTGATCTCGATCGCTGGATCGGGTGCGCCCGCGCGCCACGTGAGGGCGACCATCGAGTGCGTCGAGGTCGGGAGTTGGGCCGACCGCCACTGGCCGTTGCCCGATCTGGGCAGCAGATCATCGCCAAGTCGGACATCGAGTGAGTCGAGGTCCGAGGACCCGTCGCCGCTCAGGCTCAGGGCCGCGCGGGGCCGGTCGGGGTCTGAGGGGTCGCCGATCCGGGCAGCTACTGCGATTCCTCCGAGCGCGACGCTGCCGGCGGCGAAGGCCTTCAGCAGGGGGCGCCGAGGAGTTCCTTCCGTCGACATGGACTAGACGGTATGTCACACGAGCAACAGGAGCCACTTTGGTTGTACGGCGTGGCGCGGACAAGCCCTCAGATGACGCCCTGGGCGATCATCGCGTCGGCGACCTGGGTGAAGCCGGCGATGTTCGCGCCTGCGGCGTAGTTCCCGGGAGATCCGTACTCATCAGCGGTGGCGAGGCACCGCTCATGAATCCCGCGCATGATCTCCGCGAGACGGTCCTCGGTGTGCTTGAACGTCCAGGAGTCCCGGGAGGCGTTCTGTTGCATCTCCAGTGCGCTGGTGGCGACTCCACCGGCGTTGGCTGCCTTGCCCGGTGCGAAGGCGATGCCGTTCTCCTCGAACCGTTTCACCGCGTCGGGGGTGCAGGGCATATTCGCGCCCTCGGCGACGATGCTGCAGCCGTTGGCGATCAGTAGACCGGCGTCGGTCCCGTTCAACTCGTTCTGTGTTGCGCACGGCAGGGCGATGTCACACGGGACACTCCACACCGAGGTGTGGTCGACGTACTGCGCGTGGGGGTGGCGTTCGACGTAGTCCGAGATGCGGCCTCGATGGACTTCCTTGATCTCCTTGACCGTGGCGAGGTCGATGCCCTTTTCGTCCACGATGAAGCCGCCGGAGTCCGAGCAGGCAACGACCA
>CBDTZB010000004.1:0-18599 GCA_965364795.1 uncultured Nocardioides sp. | reverse complement strand
CCAGTCCCGTCGTCACCGCCGTCTCCGCCAGTACCGTCGTCACCACCGTCACCGCCAGTACCGTCGTCACCACCGTCACCGCCAGTGCCACCGTCACCACCGCCGGGAACGTCATCGATGGCACAGGCCGCGGACTGCGCCGCGAGGGCTGCCCGTGCTGCGGCGAGCGCCTCGGTCGCCGCGGACTGCGCGGAGGCCACCGCCTTCTGCTGCTTACTCAATGTCTTGAGGGCTTGCTTCAACTCGCTGGCCCCCGCGGAGGGTTCGTCGCCTTCGCCGTCTCGGGTCTCCTCGCTCTTCGACCCGGCGCTCTCTGCGCCGGACGACGACGCAGCAGCCGACGCAGCAGCCGACCCGTCGCCGGACCCGTTACCGGACCCGACGGAGGTGGAAGCGTTGGACGCGGACGCATCGGAGGTCGAGGACACCGAGACCAGGGCCGCGGTGACCACCGAGGCCTGCGCGACCTGAACGGCCTCCAGTTGGGCCCGGGCCCGGGCGAGGTCGGCCTCCGCTTCGGTGATCGCAGCGTCGAGGCCTTCGGGGTCCAGCGCGACGAGCTGGTCGCCCGCCGCCACGACGTCACCCACTGTGACCGAGACGCGGTCGACAGTGCCGGCCACGCCGAAGGACAGGTCGCGACGCGTCGAGGACAGGACGGTCCCGGTGAGGCTCATGGTGCTCTCCACATCAGCCCTCACCGCCGTCGCGGTGCGGTAGTTCCCCGCGGCCCCATCGCTCGCCCAGGTGAGGCCTCCGGCGAGGAGAACCGCACCCGTGACGACCGCTACCGCGCCAGTACGCCGCCTCATCCGGCAACCTGCCGACGCTGACTGCCCTGGCCCGACGCGCACTCGCCGTCGACCGGGTCACTGATGGAGATGGTCTCGGCGGTGATCGCCCCGGTGTCGTCAGCGGCTCCGCCGCTGATGATGCAGCGTCCGACAGTGATGTCCGACGCAGTGGCCTTGCCGGACGTGGTCAGCTCGGTGTCCGTGGAGACCGTCACCTCCACTGCGGTCGTACTGTCCCCCTCGATCCCCTGAACGCCGACGGTGAACCCGTCGGCCTGCACCGAGAGCACCTCTCCGACGGTTCCTCGTCCGGCCCCCGCCCCTTGCCGTCCCTCGGGTGCGCCTTCGGGGCGGTCGGCCGGAGGCGTGCGCGAAGCATCGCCTCTGCCGGCCCCTCTCCCCGCCTCGGGGCCGCACCCGTCGTCACCGGCCTCGGAGACGCGGACTCCGGTCGCGACGACGTCCTCACTCGTGGTGCTGTCGCTGATCACCACCACGCAAGCGCCCACGGCGACGGCGCTCAGATCGGTCTCGACCTGCTGGGTGAAGGTCGTCGCGTTCGTCCAGGTGACGGCGATCTGTCCGGCCTGGTTCTGCACCTGTGCGGTCGAATCGGAGACTTGGACCACCTCGCCGGATCCCTGCGGCGCACCGCCCGCGCCACGCCCGGTGCCGGTCTCCCCGACCTGAGCCGAGACGTCAGCACCCTCGTCGATCGCGCTGCTGGTGCCGTCCGATCCTCCGCCGCATCCGGCGAGAGCGAGGCCGGCGGTGAGCATGGTGACCATCAGTGTCTTGTTCATTCTTCTCCTGGGTTTATGGAGCGTGGCTCCGGATCGGGGGGTCATTCGCTGCGCAGGGCGTCGATGGGGGTCAGTCGTGCGGCACGGTCGGCCGGATAGACCCCGAAACCGATGCCCAGGGCCAACGCGGTCAGCAGGGCACCCAACGCGGCGGGTATCGACAACGACACGGGTTGATCGATGAGGGGCGGCAGGACCTGCCAGCCGATGACGCCGAGCGCGACGCCCGCCAACCCTCCCGCCAGTCCGAGGATGGACGCCTCGACGAGGAACTGTCGTCGGATGACCCGGGGGGTGGCACCGAGGGCCTTGCGCAGGCCGATCTCACGAATCCGCTCGGTCACCGAGACCAGCATGATGTTCATGACGCCAATGCCGCCGACGAGCAGCGAGATCCCTGCCACCCCGCCCAACAGAACCGTCAGGGTCCGGTTGGTCGAGTTCGCGGTGTCGAGCAGGGCTTCCTGGCTGGTGATGGTGAAGTCCGCATCGGCGGTCGTCACGCCGTGCAGGTTGCTCAAGAGAGCCGTGATCTCCGCGTACGCCGCGCCGAGGGTGGCCTGATCGCTGCCCTCGACATAGATCGAGGAGACGGTCGTACCGGTGTTCCCGGTGACCGAGGCCGCGGTCGAGATCGGGGTCACGGCGGTGTCGTCCAGCGAGGCGTCGGACGAGGAGCCTCCGGCCGAGTCCAGGACTCCGATGACGGTCAGCTCGGACCCGCTGACCCTGACCGTCTGGCCGACCGGCGACGGCAGCCCGAGCTCGTCGACGGTGTCGGGTCCCAACACCACCACCCGGGCGCCGGAGGCGACCTCGTTCTCTGTGAAGAACCGACCGGAGGAGAGCGTGCGGGAGCGTACGTCGAGCCACTCGACCGTCGTACCGACCAACGTCGTGGTCCAGTTCGTCCCGTCGCTGACCAGCGCACCGGAGGAGGAGGTGATCGGCGCGACCGCCGACACGTCCGGCACCACTTCGCTGTCGGCGATCGCCCGAGCGTCGGCCATCGTCAACGTGGAGGCGGAGCCGAAGCCGCCGCGGACACCGGTCGAGGAGGTCGCGCTTCCGGGCGACACGACGAGCAGGTTGCTGCCCAGGGAGTCGATCTGTTCGCGCACCTCGTCCTGTGCACCCTGACCGAGCCCGACGGTCAGGATCACCGAGGAGACCCCGATGACGATGCCGAGCATGGTCAGCACCGAACGCATCCGGTGGGCCAGGACGGCCTCCAAGCCCGTCCGCACCGTCTCGCCCCAGGTCATCGCGCTCTCGGTGACGGTGGCGGTCTTCATGCCACACCCCCCGCCGTCATCACGTGCCCGTCGCGTACCTCGATGGTGCGCCCGGCCCGGTCGGCGACCTCGTGTTCGTGGGTGATCAGCACGATGGTGCGACCACGCTCGGCCAGTCCGTCGAAGAGCCCCAGGATGTCGGTGGTCGACTGCGAGTCGAGATTGCCGGTCGGTTCGTCGGCCAGGAGCAGCGCCGGATCGGTCACCAGAGCCCGAGCGACGGCGACGCGTTGTTGCTGCCCGCCCGACAACTCACCGGGCTTGTGGTCAGCACGACCCGCCAGCCCCACCTGGGCCAACGCCTCGTGAGCACGGGCCCGGCGATCGGCCGGCGCCACGCCCGCATAGATGAGGGGCAGCTCGACGTTGCGCCACGCCGACATGCTGCGCAGCAGGTTGAACTGTTGGAAGACGAATCCGATGCGACGGTTGCGCACCTGCGCCAACTGCGACTCGGTCATCGTCGAGACGTCCTCGCCGGCGAGGCGGTAGGTCCCGGACGTCGGCACGTCCAGGCAACCGAGGATGTGCATGAGGGTCGACTTCCCCGACCCGGACGGTCCGATGACGGCGACGTACTCGCCCTCGTCGATGCGAGCGTCGATCCCGCGCAACGCTTCGACCTGGATGGTTCCGGTGTCGTAGACCTTGCGCACGCCGGACAGTTCGAGGATCGCACTCACGGGTTACCCCCGAAACCTTGGCCACCCTGGCGGCCTCCGACTCGCTCGGGCCCCTCGCCCTGACGATCGGTGCCCGGGTTCCGGGTCCCGTCCTGGACCGACGGTGCGATCTGGATCCGGTCCCCCTCGACCAGCCCATTCACGATCTCGGTGGCGGCGCCGTAGGTCTGACCGACCTCCACCTCGGTGCGCTCGGCGGCCCCACCGTCGACCTTCTCGACGTAGGTCGCGCCGTTCTCGCTGGTCACCGCCAGCGTGGGGACGGTGAGGACGTCGGGGATTTGCTGGACGATGATGGAGATGTCGGCCGAAGTCCCGGCGTACAGATCATCGCGTTTTCCGGTGACGCCCACGGTGACCGGGAAGGTCGCGGCTCCGGAGGCATCGGCCTGCGCGACTCGACCCACGGATGCGACCGTGCCGTAGATGTCCTCACCGACGCCGTTGGCGGAGATGGTGACCTGTAGGTCCTCGCTCACCTGCGCGATGTCGGCGGCGGCGACATCGGCTTCGACCACGAAGGCCTTCGGAGTGATCACGGTGACCGCCGCCGTGGAACTGGTCGTGGCTCCGCCCCCGGAGGCCCCACCCCCAGTGGACCCACCCCCAGCGGAGCCGGCGCCCACCTGGTCACCGACCTCGACGGTGACCGCCGCGACGGTTCCGGCGAAGGTGGCTCTCAGCGTGGCTGCGTCGAGATCCCTCTCGGCGTCGACGAGCGTCGCTCGGGCACTGGCGACATCGGCGTCGTGGGCGGCTCGCTGGATGCTGGACTCGTCGGCGTCCTCGGCGGCCGTGGTCTCGGCGGCGGATACCCGCGCCTGTGCCGACGCGAGTGCCGCGTCCAGTGCAGCGGTATCCAGTCGCGCCAACGCAGTGCCGACCTTGACGGTGTCCCCGGGTTCGACCGCCACGGCAGTCACACGCCCGTCGACCGCGAAGTCGAGATCGGCCTGACGGCTCGGTTCGAGGGTGCCGGTCGCTGTGACGGTGGTCTGGTGGGTGCCGAGCGTGGCCTCCACGATCGTCGCTTCCGAGGCCTCGCTGGTAGGACGCGTGAGCATCCAGGCTCCGGTACTGCCCACGACAACGAGGGCAGCCACCCCGATCAGGGCGAGACGTCGCGTGTTGCGAGGGGATTGTTGGGGGGAAAATCGAGAGGCCAGGTGGCTGGCGCGTTGGGAGATCGACACGCCAGAACCTTGTCGGTTACACCTGTGCCGGCCATCGGCCCTACCTGTGTTTTTCCTGTGAGTCTCTACAGGGTCTGATCGACGACCCGCGACTCCAGGATCCGGAAACCCTTGTCGGTGCCGATCCGCGTGGTCGGGTAGCCCTGCTCGGTCAGCCAGCGCTGGAGCGAGTCACCGCCGAGGTTCTTGCCGACCACCATCACCGCCCGGCCCTGCGGGGTCAGTCGCGCGAGCCAGGTGAGCAGCAACTGGTGCAGTGCCGGCTTGCCGATCCGGATGGGCGGGTTGGACCAGATCTCGTCGTACGTCGCCTCGATCGGCACCTGATCCGGGGTGACCGCCGTGAAGCGTCCCGCCAGGCCCAGGGCTGCGGCGTTCTCGTTGGCCAGCAGCACGGCCCGCTCGTTGACCTCCACCCCGGTCACCACAGCATCCCCGGCGGCGGCGATGGCCAGGCCGATGGCGCCGTACCCACAACCCAGGTCCAGGATCCGGCCCGACGTCGGCGGCTCGCTCTTGCGGAACAGTGCGCTCGTACCGACATCGACCCGTCCCTTGGCGAAGACACCGGACCCGGTCACGAAGGTCAGCTCTCGACCCCAGACCGTCGCCCGGATCGGCATCCGCTTGAAGGGGACCGAGGGGTCGGCGGAGAAGTAGTGCTCGGCGTCTTCGGTTGTATCTTTCTCATCGTCCTGGCTCACATCGACCTCCGGGCGCGAGTCTGCTCTGCGCGGGACAGGAGTTCCGCATCGGGTGGGTAGGCCACCTCTTCCAAGGTGAGCCCTTGGGCGCGGGCCGTCCGCACGGCGGGGTTGCGGTCGCCCGCGGCGAGGACCTCCATCGCCCACTCGGTGTCGCGGTGGCCCTCCCCGATCGCCATCAGGCAGCCGACCAACGACCGGACCATGCTGTGACAGAAGGCGTCGGCACGAACCGACGCCACCGCGACCCCGGACGCCTCCCTGGTCCAGGTCAGATCCAACAACGTTCGGATCGTCGTGGCTCCCTCGCGGCGTCGGCAGAAGGCGGCGAAGTCGTGGCGCCCCAGCAGTTCCTGCGCGGCGGTGTTCATCGCGTCCAGATCCAACGGGTGACCCCAGGGCAACACGTGATGGCGCGTCAAGGGGTCGACCACTGCGGCGGAGTCCGCGATCCGGTAGGCGTAGCGGCGCCACAGGGCCCCGAAGCGCGCGTCGAAACCCGGCGCGGCCTCAGCGGCGTCCCTGACCCGGATGTCGTGGGGCAGCACCCCGTTGAGGCGGCGTACGAGGTTGGGAACCATGCCCTCGACATCGACATGCACCACCTGTCCACGGGCGTGGACCCCCGCGTCGGTCCGGCCGGCGCACACGACCTCCACCCGGGTGGCTGGCACGACGCGCAGCACGGTGGCCAGGGCGGCGGTGACTTCCGCTTGAACCGTCCGCAGACCGGGTTGGGTGGCCCAGCCGTGAAATTCGGTTCCGTCGTAGGACAGGTCGATCCGCAGGCGCACGGCGGCAGTCTGTCACCCCAGTAGGCGCGTCGAATCGCCTACCCGCGCACGGACGTTTCGGTGGTGACCCCGCAACCGTCGACCGCGCGACTCCCGAGCAACCGGTCTAGATGGGTTGCTCGAAACCCTGGATAGGTGGCAGGTTGAAACACCTTCCAAGGGCCCGGGGAGGGGCGCTCATGGCAGAAGGACTATTTGTCACCCCGTCGATCAGACGCGCTGGAAGGCCGACGCGGGTCACCCACTCCCTTGACGTCGGTACGGCTGCGTCCTGGCCGGGTCAGGCCACGACTGCCGCGATCGACGGACTCCTTACTCAACTCTCCGGAGTCATTCGTGGACTCCACCTCGCCGGATACGGAGTTCCCACCGTGCGGCTGGAGGCCAACGGGACTCAGTTAGAAGTCCGGTTGCCCTCTCGCACGGCCGGAGCCCATCCGGTGCAACCGGACGACGGTTTGGCGCCGGTCAGGACACCGGCCCAATTCAAGAACGCTCTTTTCATCGCTGTCGAGGCGAAGCCGCTGGAGTTGTTCGGGCCAGCCGCGAAACTCAATCTGGCCCGCCCCCTCGGTTCACCGAACCATGTCGACGTCCGCCAGATCAGCAACGCCCCCGGCGCCTGGATCGTCGTGCGATGTTCCAGCCTGGGCTCTGATGCCCTCAACGTCGCTCTACTCGACGTCGCGCACCTCTTGGAGACCCCCATCACGGGCCGATGGAACACCGTGCCCGCTGCGGGTTCGAACACCCCGACCGGGGCCAGCTTCATCCTCGATCGCACCAGGTGGAACTACCCTCCGGCGGACGCTACTGGACGGCTTTCGGGGGCCGGGGCGCACATAGATCTGGCGTGGAAGAAGTTCTGCTCGAGTTACATCACCGGACCGAACACCGATCGCGACGAGTGGTTGGGGGACGAACTAGAGATCGAGATCACCACCCCGTCGTTGTACGAGCGGCTCTTCGGAAAAACCCCGCAGTTCCCCGTCTCCGAGGCTCAAGATGCCTACGAGCGAAGGCTCGCGGAGGTGGGCCGCTTCCTGGACCCAGCACACCTGGACACCGCGAGCGGCATGAAGAAGTTGGCCGCCACGGACGTGATCATGACGATGATCGAACACGGCATCGTCGATCCGTTTCAGAGCATCGCACTGAGAGCTACCCCCGAGACGCCACCCGAATGGACCACCCCCTGTCTGACGGGGACGTGGGGCGCCACCACGGGAACCAACGACGTGGTGTTGATCAACCAAGCCGGCCGCTACCTCGAGGGATATCTCAATCGCCGGGTGCCGGCCAACCCCACCGGTCACGCCGTCGAATCGTGGGCCTTCAGCGTGGAGATGACGACCGGACCGGGTGCTGTTCAAGAGTTCACCGGCAAGGCCTACAAGATCGACTCGAGCGAGAGCAACAACGACAACAGCTGGATGTCCTTGGCCGAACTCGAGGCACACGCAACAGGCACCCCTGCCACGATCGGAACAGACACCGTGGGGGGCTCGACCAGAGCCTATTTCTCCTTGACGGGCAGCACGACCTACGACCGAGCCTTCACCCTGGCGCACCTGAACGCCCACATCTCCAATCAACTGCTGAACACCACGGGAGCCACCGCGGCGATCCGCAGTCTCCACGGGCCGCCCCCCTACCCCGGCGCGGGGACCACTGAGCCGGTCCCGGTGACCCAACAACGCCGTGCCGTTGACGCCGAACCGCGCCGGATTCGACGTAACCGCTCCCGCGCGCTGCACCCGGCCGAAGAGGCTGTTGCGGCCAACATTCTCCGCGCGCTCCTCGGCGCCGCCCTCGACTGGTCCGGGGCCAGCGGCGTGGCCCGCCTACCGTTCATCACGGTGGCCGAGGATGCAATCACCACGCATCTCGGCGATGAGTACGGGCCCGTCGGGCCTGTGACCGACCATTACTTCTCGGCGGTTGCCCACGCCATCGGACAGGTGGTGAGAGCCGAATTGCAGTCTCAGAGCGAATCCGGCGGTTGGAACAGTCTCCAGACACTCCTCCTGATGACAAACACGTCGGGGAGCAAGGTGCTCTCACGCTTTCTCGCAATCGGCTCCGTGGGGACCAGCAGCGCCCAGTTCTTCTACGAGTGGAAACTCACCGATGTCGTGAGCCGAGGCGGCCAGGTCTTCGCTGGCGGGGCGTTCGGCGTAGGGACGATCCACTTCCGCAGAGTTGAGAACGGAGTGGCGACAGAACTGCCGTCCATGCCGATCCACCTGTACACCTTCGCTTTGTCCTCCTCGCCCGGGCCTGAGTTCGGGATGGACAACGTGCCCAACTGGACCCCGTTCGATTTTCCCGCCGACCACGATCTCGCGGCCCATCTGGGGAACGGCGCTTCGATGAACTTCACCAGCCCCCTCAATCTGGGTCTAGGGCCGTTGGCATCGAATGCTCCGACCGACGTCACGCTTTCCCCGAGCGATAGAACGATGAATCTGCAGGGCACCGTCTCGGGCAACCTGATCGCCATGCCGATCTACCTCGGACTCGACAGCGCACGCCACGACGACCAGGTCGGGAAATGGAAGGATGGATACCGGCGCATCTACGAGGGCATCAGCGAGCTCACCGAACAAGGAACCAAACTGGGTTCCCGCCTCGGCAAGGCGGCCTCGAGGTTCAAGCCGAGCTTTGGTGGCTACACGACCTACGGCTCCATCGGCGCTCCGCTCACCGGAACCGCCCCTCTGGCCAGCCACATCACCTCGCCGCAGGACTTTGGCGTCGGCTCCGGCGTCGTCAGTCTCTTCCCGAGTGGACTCCACACCCTGGACCAACAACACCTCCGATCGTTTCGCCAGTTCCTGGCTGGCTACCTAGCCTTGTTGACCGGGCCCTTCGGCGGCGTCACCGCTGTCGGACACGCCAGCAATCTGGGCCCGACGGCCAGCAACCTGACGCTCAGCGAACGGCGCGCAGTCTCGGTGATCGAAGCCGTGCGGAACATCCTCGGCCCCCAACTCGGAGTACCAGCCACGGACATACAAGCCATCGGACTCGGGGAATCCCAGGCCAGCGGTGGTCCCAACGACAACCGCCCCAGCGACCGTCGTACCGATCTGACGCTCGAGGGCGTCGTGACCCTGAGGCTATGAGGATCTGATGCTTGCACCCTTCGCGAACGCCGTCCACCAGGTCTTCATGCCCTTGGTCGAGGCCACCACCGACCCCGCGAAACTCAAGGTCCTCCTCGAACGGTGCGGAGTCGCGTTGCCCTCTGTCGACGCGGCCATGGCCTCCGACTTCGCCGACGCCCTCGGGCTGCAAGAAGAGTTCGTTGCCCTCACTGGGTACGAAGAGACCAGCAACCTGACCGACGTGTTGAACCTCATCGAAGCCGCGTCCACCTGCTACACCAGGCTGAAGGATCTGGTCTCCGGTGACGCCATCATCGATGTCTCCGCGCTCCCCGCCCCCCTCAACGACCCCGCGGCGATTCCCGCTCTGTTCCAACAGATCCTCGACACGCTGGTCTCGGCGTACGTCGCTGACTCGCTGCCGCCCCTGAACACCCTGCTGCTGTTGTCGGGCATTCGCACGCGCTACGAACCAGGTCCTATCTACTGGGCCAGGATTCCCGAACTGTTCGATGATCCCGGCGGGGTTCTTGCCGAGGCCTACGGGTGGGGGAAATCCTTGAACCTCGGCCAGGTCGACGCAGCCTTGGCCGGCATCAGCGACCTGCTCCCCCTGCCGCTGGAACGGCGTTCGCCTCGCGACGCCCTGATCAACAGTTACTGGCCCGGTGGCGCTCCCCCGGACGTCTACGAATACGTCCTCACCCTGGCGCAGCTGAATGAGACTGTCGCGGGAGTTCCGGTCAGCGGTGAGTTCGGATTAGTCCTCATGGCGGTCCCCGGACAGGAGTCCGTGCCGTCCGGTCTGCTGTTGGCCCCCATGGCCGCCTCCGCGCTCACCCACACCACCGATCTGGGCGGCGGCTGGACCCTCGATCTGGCAGCGGGCGCCGATCTCACCGGCGTCGTAGGGTTGGCCCTGACGCCCTCCCCGCCACCCGACCCCGCATCACGATCCGGGGTGAGCATCGAGCCGACCACCGGGTCGGGTGACTTCGAAGTCGACTTCCTCGTCAGGGGCAGGCCCCCACCGGATAGACCGTGGGGCTTCGGCGGATCCGGAGAGCCCCGTCTCGACCTGCACGGTGTCTCGTTCGGCCTGAGCATCGAGGGCTCCGCGGTCAATGCTGTTCCTAAGCTCATCATCGCCGTGGAGTCGCCCGAGGGAGGTCCCGGGCTGACCGTCTCGCTGGCCGACCCCGACGCCGACGGATTCATGGGGTGGATCCTGGGAGACGAGGCGGCTGTCGAAGTCTCGGTCAGACTCGAGATCACCCCCGATGGTTGCCGGATCGTCGGAGGTCTCGGCATGGAGTTCTCCATCCCCATCGATCGTCAGTTCGGACCCCTCTATCTGGAGCGCGCCGACGTTGGGCTCAGCGTCCAACTCGGCGCATCCAACGGACTGCGCGCCGCGGCCACCGTGACCGGCAACGTCGAGATCGGGCCGCTGCTCCTGGTCGCCGACGGCATCGGGGTCGCCCTCGTGGTGGAAGCGGCACCGGACGGGGATGGGCTGTTCGGTGCCACCGACCTGCGCTTTGCCCTGGTCCCGCCGACCGCCTTCGGCGCGTCCTTCAAGTCTGAGATCGTGACCGGCGGCGGCTACGTCGAGATCACCCCGCCGCGCTACTCCGGAATCCTGGACCTACAGGTGCTCGCGGTCGGCATCACCGTCGTGGGAGTCGTCGACGCTGCCGTGGCCCACGCGCCCCCGGAGACTCCGAGGTTCAGCCTCTACCTCTCGGTGCTCACCGAATTCACCCCCATTCCGCTGGCGTTCGGCTTCACCCTCAACGGCGTCGGCGGCATCGTCGCGTTCAACCGAACTATGGACACCGGCGCGTTGGTCGACGGGCTCTTCTCAGGGGAACTCGACCACATCTTGTATCCCGACGATCCCGTGGCCGACGCTCCTCAGATCCTCGCCAGCATCGATGCCTTCTTCCCCGTCCAAGAAGGAGCGACCACCTTCGGTCCTGTCGTCCGCCTCGGGTGGGGGGTGCCGCTCACGCTCGTCACCATCGATCTCGGCGTGATCATCTCGTTCCCCGACCTCGCGATCGTGCTGATCGGCAGGGTGCACGTCGCGTTGCCGGACGAGGAGCACGCGCTCCTCGAACTCAACGCCCAGGTGCTCGGGATCGTGGACTTCGCCGGTCCGACGATCATGATCCTGGCCTCGATCCAAGACAGCCAGATCTTGGGGATCCAGCTCAGCGGCGACTTCGCCGCCTACCTCGATCTGGGGCCCCGGCCTTACTTCCTGTTTAGTGTCGGAGGAACCCATCCGGACTGGGTGGCCCCGGCTGGTCTGCCACCCGCCTTGTTGGAGCTGGAGCACCTCGGCGCAACGATCGTCCTGTCGGACAGCGTGTTTCTCCGCGTCGGCGGCTACTTCGCCCTGACCTCCAACACGGTGCAGTTCGGGGGCGAGCTGTACTTCGAGGCCTCGACGAAGTTCCTCTTCACGACCTACTACGCCGTCGGCACGTTCGAGGTGCACGTCCTGGTTGTCTTCAACCCCTTCCGCATCAAGGCGCGGCTGCGGGCAGGACTGGAGGTGCGCACTGACAAGAAGGTGCTCCTCGGCGTTTTGTTCACGGCCGGCTTCGAGGGCCCCCGACCGTGGTACGCCAACGGCGGAGCGGAGTTCAAGTTCTTCGGCGTCAACGTGAACTTCCCTGTCGAGATCGGCAGCCGGGCCCAGGCAGTGATCGCTCCCCCGGCCGACGTCGCCGCAGAACTCGCGGCCGCCCTTGATCACGATGACGCCTGGCGGACCGTAGCCGCCACCGACGGTGCATCCACCACCGACGCGATCACCTGGAAGACGTTCGCCAGCGACGTCACCGCTCCGTTGCGCCCCCACGATGCGGTGGAGGTCAGCCAGAGCGTCGTCCCCCTCAACCAGACCATCGAGAAGTATGGCGAGGGTGTCCCGGCCGGAGCGGACCACTTCGAGATCGGCTCCACCACGCTGAGCGGTCGAGCGGTCACCGTCGAGATCGTCACCGAGGTCTTCGCCCCTTCGATCTTCTTCGAGATGACCAAGGCCGAGCGACTCACCGCACCCTCCTTCGAGACCTTCGACGCCGGGGTGCGTTTCGGCGGCGGCGCCTCCACCGGGCTCGAGCACGTGGCAAGCGTGTCGATCGCGCACGAACAGAAAGTCGTCGGCACGATCGGTCGCGGCGGCCGCCTTCAGAACGTGCAACTACCCGCGCAGCGACTCGGCGCGCCGACCCACAATCTCACCGCTCGCATTGCGGCCGTCGGCCCGACACTGGAATTGATCCGCCGATGAGTGAGCTGAGGTTTCTTCCCTGGTTGCAGACCGGTCTTAGTCAGGCGGCCGAAGGCAAGGGCGGAAGGGCCACCGTCGCTGCTGCCACGACGATCGGCGGAGGTGTCCACCGGCGAACACTGTCGGTGTCAAGCACCGGCGACGTCTCATCGATCGACCCCGGGGTGTGGGGAACCCGGTTCCCCACAGATGGCGCGATGGACGCGGAAGAGACCTTCCTCGCCTCGATCGAGGTCACGCCTGCGGATCTGCCGTGGCGGCTCTCGCGCGGACCCGCCGACGGCGACGGTCAACTCGACCCGTGGTTCGTCCTGATCGTGATCGACACCGCGCAGGGAGTCGAACTCATCGACGGGGTGGGCACCCCTCTGCGACAACTCGTTTTGAGCCCCGACGCGGAACCCTCGACCCAGTTGCCCGATCTGAACGAACGATCGACCTTTGTCCATGTTCAGAGCACTGTCACCCCGGAGCAACTCGTGGCCGGACCCACTGCGGCCGGAGTCAAGGCCCGTCTGCTGTGCCCGCGGGACCTCGCGAGCCACCGGCGATACCTGGCCGCCGTCGTACCGGCCACCGCCGAAGGGGTGCTGGCCGGACGAGGTCTGGCCACGGCGCCGGCGACCCGAACGGCGCTGGCCTGGGACCTCACTGATGCGCGCCTCGACAGTCGCGGCATCACGTTGCCCGTTTACACCCACTGGACCTTCAGCACCGGCCCCGACGGTGACTTTGAGTCGCTGACTCGACAAATCCGCGGCGCTGGCCTGGGCCGCCGCACCGGCCTGGCTGCCCTGGACATCTCCGACCCCGGCCCCTCCGTCCCCGCCAGCCGGAAGCGCGTCACGGTCGATTATCACGGTGCCCTGCGCGCCCCGGAGGTGCGCGAGCGCGCTTGGGACCCGGAGCACCAGGAGTTGTTCCAGGCGACTCTGAGGAAGGTGCTCGACGCCAGCGTGGACCGCCCCACGGTGCCGAAGAACGAACCGGCGCGCTACCGGCCCCTGCGCGACGATCCAGTCATCGCGCCACCGTTGTATGGCGAGATGACCGCCGGACTGACCAGCGTCCCCGATGACCCGAAACGGTGGGGTCACGAGCTCAACCTCGATCCCGCGTGGCGTGCGGCCGCCGGGGTCGGGGCCAACGCCGTCCGGGCCCGCAGCGCGGAGTACGTCGCTGCGGCCTGGCGACAACTGGCCGACGCCCCGGCCGTGGTGGCGGCGACCAACCGCGCCGTATTCGGTGCGGCCGTCTCGCAACGCTTGGCGGCCGGGGTCGCCAAGGCTCAGGACGCCACACTGCTGAACCTGACCAGCCGACTCCCGGCCGCCCAGGGTGTGGGGCTCGGGGTGCCCTCTGGCCTCAACGACCCGGTCATCGCCCGGGTCACCCGGGCTGCGGGACCGGTGGGCCGACGCTTCAGCGAAAGCCTGGCTACCGCGACCAGCACCCGCCCCGACACCAGGGGCGACTCCATCGCGGTCTCCGTCTCGTCGGTCCACCGGGCCGCCCTTTCGGGGGACGTTGGAGCGCTCGTCATCCGGGAGTTCGCTGCCTTCACCGGTGTGAGCGGCGCCATGATGGATCCGGTCATCCTGACCGCCGAACCGGTCACCTTCGCCTCGGCACGCACTGCCCGGCGCCAACGCATCCCGAGCCGACCATCGGTTGCTTCGACGTCTTCGCAGGCCAGCCAGGTGCGGACGGCGCTCGACCCGTCGGCACTGTTGACCGCCTCCCTGGCCCAGCGGGTCCCGGCCGCGGCCGGCGTCCTAGCCACGGCTCCGGCGCCGCAGACGGTGAGCGTGGCGTTGGAGTTCCCCACCGCGATCGTCGCCCAAGTGATCGCTCAGGGTCAGCATCTACTGCTCCCCGGAATCGACGAGTTCGAGGAGAACTCGGCCGCGCTGGCCGTGGTCGAACCCCGGACCATCGCTGCGGTCCTCGCCGGGGCCAACCACGAGGTGCTCCGCGAGATGCTGTGGCACGGGGTTCCGATCGACCTGCGGCAGACTCCGATCCGTCGATTCTGGGAAACCGGTGATCTAAGCGATCGAGACATCCAGCCGATCGTCCGCTGGTCCGATGGCTTGGAGTCCGCGCTGACCAAACGGGCCGCCAAAGCCTCGGCCGTGGTGGTGGTTCGCGCCACACTGTTCCGCCGCTACCCCACCGCCCGCATCCACCTAGTCGGAGGAATGTGGAACGGCGATCGTCTGCGTCCCGACCCCGCCCGGTTGCGAGATCCGATTTTCGAGGGATGGCTCGATCCGAGCACCAGGTACGCCGGCTTTGACCTCACCCCGGAGCAACTCGCCGGCAATCTGGGTGCCACGCGTCGTACCAAGCAGTCGGCGGGCTGGTTCTTCGCCTTGGAGGAGGCCCCCACGGCTCCCCGCTTCCGGCCACAACCCCAGCGCGGCGCGAACTCGGCGGCGCACGCGGTCGCCGCCTACCAGCCGCCCTTCCGCGGTCTCGTCCACGCTACCGAGATGTTGGAGCCCCGCTGATGGTGCGCAGAGATCCCAAGAAACCACGACAACCGGGAACGAAATCCGTCCGCGACCTCGATCTCAAGCCCGGGCAGAAACCCGGCCAGAAACCCGGCCGGAAACCGGAACCCGTCCCCGGTGCCAAACCCGACGCCGATCTCAGCGCCACCCCGCCGGTGCTGTTCCTACCGGTCCGGTTGGAGACCAGGTTCGTCTCGCGAAACTCGCTTCTGCAGATCCGGGTCATCCCAGATGTCGCACACGTTGACCAGCACCGCATCGGACTGGACCAGGCCGAGGCGGACTTGGGCCGCAGTTACTGGCGTCAGCGTCACTCGTTGGCCGGGACCTCCACGCCCTCCCTCGGTCTCTACTCCGATCTCGCTAGCCAGGTGGGCGTGACCCGGGCGGCCTGGGTCGCGCGGGCCTGTCAACCGACGAACTGGACACCGGGCGGCAAACCTCCCGAGAAACTCACCTGGCCCCGGGTCACTCTCGACGACGCGCCCGTCGTGGGTGTCGCTGCGCTCATGCCTCGCCGGTGGGTCGCTCGCGGCCATCAGCAACGGGAGCGGGTCGCTGAGGCGACCGGGCAGGATATCACCGCCCCCATCGCGCTGGCTCCCGATTTTGCTGCGGGGGTACCCGACGACGGCGCCACGAAGTTCCTCCGGGCCCACGGGCTCGGGTGGATGGTCGACTTCGAGGAGGCGCTCGCCGTCGGTCTAGGCATCGAACTGCCGGTGCCGACGGCGTTGCGCAGCTCCGGCTTCACCGAACTTTTCGTGACCGGGGTGCCGCACCCACGCACCCCGAACGCGCGAGCCGCCGAGCTTGAGCGTCAGCTCACGGCGCTGCGGTACACCTCAGGTCTGCGCTTCCTGCGACGAGGGTCGCCGACCAACCACACCGAACGCACCGACGCGGTGCTCGCGGCCGGACCCGACCCAGCGGCGTACGCGGCCGAGGTGGACATGGATTCCTCCGCTCAGAAGGAACCAGAGAACGCTCGTCGTTTCCGAGTCGCGCTCGGCCTGCCGTCAGGTTCGGTCGCTGAACGGCTGGCCGCCTCGGGCGATACAGGCAATAGCCAACTGCCCCTGGCCGACGACATGCGCAGAGCGACCTGGGATGCGTTGGAGGGCAAACTGCTCGACAGTTTCCTCGGGGACGAGGTGCCGAACTCCCTGCGCACCAAGATCTTCAACCATGCGATGGCCCATCACCGCCCCGGTGGACACCTACCCGCAGTACAGATCGCGGATCAACCCTTCGGCATCCACCTCGTCAGCGACCGCCTCGACACCCTGGTTGGGCCCGATCAACCGACCCTGGCCAGCGACATCGAGCGGTACGCCGAACGGGCGCGCCCGTACTGGGACGCCGGGGTCGCGTCGGTCCCGTTGATGGACCCGTTGGCCACGAACACCGAGGGCACCGTGAGCTCGCCCCTCTCCGTTGAGGAGTACCTCGCCGACGTCACCGCGGTGCTGGCCAGTCAACCGAACCCGGCTCAGTTCTGGCTGCGGTCGGCTGAGTCGCGGCAGGGCGAACTCATCGTGAAGTGGCTCTTCCTCAACACGTTGCTCGACGCGGGGACCTCGTCGCTTCCTCTCGAGAAGGGGCGGTACGTCGCCCGCAGCAAGAACAACCTGTGGGAGACCAAGGTGGCGCTGGAGCGGTTCGTCACCGACCTCAACAACGCGGTGGATATCGAGGAGTACACCACCGAGCAACACACCCGGGCAGCGGCGGCGCGCGACCTCATCGTCGACCAGATGCTGCCAGCGGTGCACGAGCGCGAGCTCCTCACCGGGCCCTTGGAGCGGATGTCGCTGGCCTGGATCCCCATCTCCGGCCTCTTTAACAACCACAACCCCGTCGTTCTGGACCTCGAGTTCGACGACACCCTGGCCGAGTGGAACGCGCCCCTGGTGGCGTCCCCCGGCACGCCCTCCGCCGACGTGGTCACCTACCTGCGCGAACTGACCGACGCCTCCGCTCAGGGAAGGGATCCGACCGTCCCGGGTCCTCCGGCACCGTTGTTGTGGACGGTCCTGGACGCCTCGATGCGGCGGACCCCCGAGGCCCGGAAGGCCCGCCTGGTGCGCAGCATCTCCGCCATTGCCCAACATGTGACCGACCATCCCACCTCGGCGGTCGCTGATCTCGAGTTGCTGCTGCGCGAGTTCATCGGCGGAGCCTCGACCCGTCTGGACGCGTGGTACTCCTCCGCTGCCGCTCTGCGGCTGGCAGACCTGACCGAGAAGGAGTCCGGCACGGCGCCGGCTCCCCTCATCAGCGGCTGGAGTGCTGTGCTCCACCTGCGGCCCGGTCCCAAGACCCGTTCGCACGGCTTCATCCCGGCGCCGACTCTGACCCACGCGGCCACGGCCGCAGTGTTGCGCAGTGGCTACGAGACCCTCGGCGACGAGGGGCCGACCGCACCGCTCTCGGTCGACCTGTCCTCGGACCGGGCTCGCCGGGCCGTCTGGTTGATGGACGGTATTCGCGCGGGCGCCGCTCCGGGCGACATCATGGGCGCCCGACTCGAGCGCCGTCTGCAGGAAGCGGGCCTGGCCACCATCGTCGACGAACTCCGCCAGGCCCAGGCCACCGCTGCGAAGGTCTCAGCCGTCTCGATCGTCAACGGCGTGTCCGTAGCGCGTTCCCAAGCTACCGGATCGATGCTGACCGACGTCGAAGTTGCCCTGAGAGAGGCGATCGACGCCGCCATCAAGCGGACACCGCGTAGCGGGTTGCGCAAAGTCATCAACGAAACCGTCGCCGATCTCGACGCCGTCTCCGATGTGTCGATCGCCCACTCGGTCCACTCCCTGGTCCAGGGACAGGTGCCCGTCGCCCGCGCCGCGCTGTCCTCAGTCACCACCGGTGAGGCGGCTCCGCCGGTCCCGACGATGATGCACAGCCAAGCGGCCGCGACCGGGGTCGCGCACACCGTCGTACTCACTGTGCCCGCCACCCCGAGCAGGTGGCCCGGCGCTCAGACCTCGTTGCGCGCCGCCGCGGATCCCGCAGCCGAGCGTCTGGCCGCCGCGGTCATCGGTGCCCCGGGCTCTATCCAAGTACAGGTCGTCCCACCAGAGGGCAGCCCGGGTGCGGTTCTCCTCGTTTCGATGGCGCAACTGGGAGTCTCTGCCCTCGACGCCGCGATCGATGTCGCCGTTGACGGCGTGGTGTCGGGGGTCGTGCGCGCGGCGGCCCTCTCCGCTGCTGGATCTACCGGATCGACAACAAGCACCGCGGCGACCAGGGCGGGCGAGGGCCGGCCGGTGAGGTTGACGCGTCTGAGCAGCTCGAGCTGCTGGGCACCGGGCAGGCTGCTGCTCCGGGGCTCTGCGCCGCCGGACCAGTGCGACCAGGGGGTCGTTCCGCCCGCTTCGAGGTGGGCGGTCCAGCC
>CBDTZB010000003.1:0-18936 GCA_965364795.1 uncultured Nocardioides sp. | reverse complement strand
CACGGGATTCGGATTTTTGCTGACCTCGTTCCCGGTTCGCTGTTGGACCTTGAGCCAGGTGCGACGGCCGCGTTGGTCGAGCTCGAACGGGCCGCTGCTGAACGCGCTGAATACCTGCCTCTCGCGATGCAGTTGCACCTGCTCGCGACCTGAGGTTCACCTTCTCGCTCGTGAGGTGGTCCGGTGAGTGTGGCCACCACGATCCTGCACGTCGACATGGATGCCTTCTATGCCTCGGTGATGGTGCGCAACCGCCCAGAGTTGCAGGACGTCCCGGTGATCGTGGGCGGTGGTCACCGCGGGGTGGTGCTGTCGGCCAACTATCTGGCCCGCCAGTACGGCGTCCGCTCCGCGATGCCCGGGGCTCGGGCGCGACGGTTGTGTCCCCAAGCCGTGGTCCTCTCGCCTGACTACGACACCTTCTCGACCGTCTCGATAGCGGTGATGGAAAACTTTCGTCGGATCACCCCGCTGGTGGAGGCGATCTCACTCGATGAGGCGTTCCTCGATGTGCGAGGCGCAATCCGCAGACTCGGTTCCCCGGTTCGGATCGCCGAACAGATCCGGGCGATCATCCACGACGAGCAGGGCATCACCTGCTCGGTGGGTGTCGCCTCCTCGATCTCGGTGGCCAAACTGGCCAGCCGTCGGGCCAAGCCTGATGGCGTCGTGGTCGTGCGACCTGAGGAGATCACCTCCTTTCTGCACCCTCTCGACGTCGGAGAGTTGTACGGCGTCGGTGAGAAGACCCGCACGATGCTGCACCGCCTCGGGTTGATCACGGTCGGCGACGTCGCACACACGCCTTTACGCACGCTGCAGCGAGCGGTGGGACAACACCTGGGCAGCCATCTTCACGAGTTGGCCTGGGGTGCGGACCGTCGGGAGATCGTTCCCGCCAGTGCTGCGGTCTTCGGCCAGGGGGAGGGAGACCCGGAGAAGTCGATGGGCGCCCAGGAGACCTTCAGCCGCGACACTGATGATCGCGAAGTGATCCTTCGGGAGATGCTCCGGTTGACCGCCAAAGTGACCCATCGGATGCGCGGCGCCCAGGTAGCCGGCCGGACCGTCGCGATCACCGTGCGCTTTGCAGACTTCACCACGATCACCCGGTCGCGCACCCTGAGCGAGGCCACTGATGTCACGCAGGAGATCTATCGCGCCGTGGTGGGCCTTTACGACGCCTTAGGTCTGCAGCGAGCCCGGATCCGTCTGGTCGGGGTCCGAGTAGAAGGGCTGATGGCCCGCGATCGGGTCCACCGCCAACTCGTGCTCGGGGAACCCGATCGCGGGTGGTCAGAGGCCGACCGGGCCGTCGATCGGGCAGCGCGACGTTTCGGGACCAGCATCGTGCGGCCAGCGAGCCTGCTGGGTTGACCCAGGTCGGAGACCAACGGCGCGCTGTTAGGCCGCGCAATGAGATTTAGCCGTGATTTTTCGACCTGTCCTACCGGTATGACTTGTCCCCTGCCTAGACTTACCTCGACGTCACATGTGCGGCGAGTAACACCAGGACCCTGGAGGACAACGGTGCCACTCTCGGAAGAGGAGCTTCGACTGCTTGAGCAGATGGAGCGCGCCCTCGTCGAGGAAGATCCTAAGTTCGCCTCGACCCTTCGAGGCACCACGATGCGCCGGTCGGCCCGACGCCGGGCGACGCTCGCGGGCCTCGCCTTCGTGGTCGGGATCAGCGTTCTCATGGCTGGCGCCATCACGACGCTGTGGTACCTCGGCATCGTCGGCTTCGTCATCATGCTCGGGTCCGCCACGGTCGCCCTCAGCGCGATGAAGGGGCAGGGCGTCAACGACGTGGACCCCACTCGGGTGGAGCACGAGTCCGGGTTCGGAGTCATCGAGGGAGGCCGGGCCACCTCGCAGCGGGCGGGCGGCAAGCCCGGCAAGCTGAACAAGCTGCGTGGCGGTGCAGGACGATCCCACGGAGCCCGCTCTCGCGGCACCTCCGGCTCCTTCATGAACCGCATGGAGGAGCGCTGGCAGCGACGGAAGGAACAGGGCGGCGGCTGGTAGCCCTCCGCTCTGCGTTCAACCCTGCGTCCGATCTTCGTTCAGCTGATCAGATGAACCCGTTAGTTCATCTGCTCGACCGCACCGACTTGTTCGGGATCCGCTGAACGGCGTTCATCACGCAGACTGCTCAACCGTAGGGTCACCGATGCCGGCAACCACCGGGCACGACGCCGTACTCGCGCCGTCGCTCCGTCGTGCAACGCTGCCGAGCAGGTGGCCACCTCGGCGGTGAAGTACTCCGGGTGGGCGGCGGGGGTTTGGCCGTATCGCAGCACTTCGATCGCGCGGACCAGACGATCGATGGCCACCACTGCGTCGGGAGCGAGCTCCGGCCCTTGGGCAGGACGCTCGGGTGCCATCTCCTGTGCGGCGCCGAAGTGCTGCACCACGACATCGCGGGTCTCCCGCGGCGATCTGTTCGTGGGCCACGGCACGGCCAGGTCCAGGGCGGTCGCCTGCAGTTCACGCCAAGCGCCCTCGACTCCGTCAGCTAGGTGTCTCTCACGTTGTCGGGTCCGCACCAGACTTGGTCCGAACGCCACTAGGCCGAGCAGCACCAGCCCGCTGAGCACTCCGATGATCCGCAGCCAGGGCACGGAGCTTTCGTCCGAGGTGGTGTTGATATCGGTCGGCTCCGGCACGGGGGCTGCACTGGGGGAGGGAACGTCGCGCTGCGGTCCCCGGGTTTCGGGGCCGTTGCTGGGTGCGACCGGAGCAGGTGCCTGGACATCCCGGTTGCGCGTATAACTCGGTGCCCGCGCGTTCTGCCGATCCGAGGGGGTCGGTTCGAACAAGACCCAGCCGAAACCCTCGAAGTACAACTCCGGCCACGCGTGTAGATCAAAGGCGCTGTACTCCCACTGCTTGGCCCCGATCTTCTCGGGACCCAGAAAGCCGACGGCTACCCGAGCCGGGATTCCCAGAGAACGGGCCATGGCAGCCATGGACGCGGAGAACTGCTCGCAGTAGCCAACCCGGCCCTCCGGCGAGAGGAACTGCTCCAAGGCGTCGACGCCGTTGGCCGCCTCGGCGCGGTCGAGGCTGTAGGTGAACTCAGCGCGAAACCAGTTCTGCAGGGCCACCGCCTTGTCGTACCGGTTGCTGGCGTCTGCGGTGACCTTCCGCGCCAGGTTGCGGACCAGATCCGGCGTGGACGCTGGGAGTTCGGTGTACTCGTCGCTGACTCCCACTGTGGAGGTCGCGGCCTCGGCCATAGCTGCGCCGCGAAGATCGAGATCCACAGCGGTCATCGAGTAGGACAGCCCCGCGGCGTCGAGGTCATCGTCGCTGGCGATGAAGTCCATGGTGCGCGGATCGAACCGCCAGTCGCCCGGGGCCTCGATCGACGCGATAGGTGCCTGTGTTGGCAGCCAGGTCGACTTGAACTCCTCGGCGATCGAGACGTCGTAGGAGTGGAAAGTACGTCGAACCGAGTCCGACACGCCCTCCAACGCGGGCATGGCTCCGTTGGGCAGGTTCTCGGAGGGCACCTGCCGATTTCCAGAACTCCACTCGGTGTCGCGGAACCGGTTGAGCACAGCGATGCGCAGGTACGCCGGTCGAGGATCGTCGGTGCGGATCTTTACGAGGGGCACGTCGACCTCCCTCCGGAGGTCACGACGCAGGTCCGCTATCGGGTTCTCGACGGTGATCGAGTTGTCCCCACCGCGGCCGGATCCGAAGCTGAAGACGCTCAGCGTGAGCGTTGGGATGAGCAGCGGAATGACCAGAGCGAGGGCGGTCGCAGCGCCCCCGATCAGTCCAGCGCTGCTTCGTGCTGCACCGGCGCGGACGCTCACACCAGGCTTCCTGTCGGTTGACCCCTCGGCGGCTGAGTCGCTGAATGAGTTCAACGAACGACCCCAGCGGTTGACCTGCTCGGTCTCGTGTAGATACAGCAGAGCGAGGAAGCCGACGGCGGTGGCGGCGAAGATCCACCAGCTCAGGCTGCCACCCAAGATGCTCACCGGCAGGCTGTAGACCGTCAGGAGTGGAAGCCCGGCCAACGGGACCTTCCGCAGCGTGCAGGCGAAGAGGTCGACGAGCAGCAGGCAGACGAGTCCACCGCCGATCAGCAGGGGGTAGACACCCTCGCCGGGCGCATCCTTCGATACCGGAGAGGCGTACTCTCGCGCGGTTTCGGCGGCGTTCGCGAAGTGGCTCAACAACTCACTCCAGCCCGCACCTATCGGAAGCAAGTGGCCGGTGAGGAGCAGAGTCAGAGCGCTGATGGAAACGAGGAATTGGGCGGCTACGACGACCAGGACAGGAGCCTGCCACCAACGTGCGAGTCCGCCGGTCCCAGCGACGACGGTCCCGAGCACCATCAACGGCAGGAGATAGGGCCCGGAAACCTCCACGAACCCGCGCCACGACAACATGGCCGCGCAGGTGGTCGCCGCGGCGACGGCGCTGATCGTCAGGAGGGCGGGGAGCGCTTCGCGTGCGGGGCGGGTCACGGCAGCGCTCCAGTGGCAGCACGGGAGCTTCCGGTGCGATCCAGGTCCTGCCATACGGCGTCCAGGCGGTCACGCTGCCTCAACGCGACCGCCCGCCAACCCTGGCTGATCAACAGGGGGGCCGCGGATCCCACAGGGGAGTACCCAGAGGGGAGATGGCCCGAGGAGGAGGATGCGCGACGCTCCGCCCTCCGCGGGGTAGCCGTGGTGTCCCAACTGCTCACGTCGAGAGCTACGGCGAGGGTCGACGCTGTGTGATGACGGATCTGTCGTAGAAGAGGCAGATCGGTCGGGTCCACCCGGCCCAGAACCGCAATCACCAACCCGCC
Organism: uncultured Nocardioides sp.; assembly: GCA_965364795.1. Classification (GTDB taxonomy): domain Bacteria; phylum Actinomycetota; class Actinomycetes; order Propionibacteriales; family Nocardioidaceae; genus Nocardioides. The sequence continues at coordinate 14,120 of CBDTZB010000003.1, read as the reverse complement.
GGCGGGCTGTTCGCGGAGCCAACCGGGGTCGAGGCAGGCCGCTTGGGTCAACTGAAGCGTCGCTAGGGCTTCGAGGAGGGGGCCGGTGCCGAGGTTGCTGTCGCGGGCCGGCAGGGTCTGGGCGTCTTCCCCGCCGGCAGTCACCAGACGTACGGCGAAGCCTCGTTGGTGCAGGTGGACGGCGATGGAAGCGGCGCCTGAGACCGCGGCCTCCAACGAGGAGGCGATGCCCTGGCCCCGATGCGAGCCGCTTCGGTTGTCCAACAGCACGGTCGCTCGTGCCTGCCACGGCTGCTCTTCGCGACGAACCATGAGCTCACCAGTGCGGGCTGATGATCGCCAGTGCACGCGCCGCAGGTCGTCGCCCTGACGGTAGTCGCGGACGGTGACGTCCTCAGCTGACCCGGTCGCGAACGAGCGTGGACGGTTGTCTCCCGACCCACTCCATCCGCCGCCGAGGTGAATAGGGGCCAGGGGAACGGTTCGGGGGGTGACGGTGAGCGACGTGGTGGCGCGGAAGGCCCGGCCGATCTCGACCAACCCGAAGGCGTCCGAAACACGCACCGACATGGGACCTATCTCGAAGTGGCCGCGCACTTCGGACCGCACCTGATAGGAGGCATGACGTTTCCAGCCGTGGCCGATGCCATCGAGGACGAAGCGAGGGCGGGGCCCCAACGCGTAGGGGACCTGATCCTCGAGAAGAAGCACGCCGCTGGGGGTACGTCCCTCATTCGTCAGGGTGAGGTCTACCTGCGCCGGCGTTCCGGCGACGACTAGATGAGGGGTGACGGTGCGTGACAACGCCAACCGGTAGCGGCTGCGTCCGAGGACGAAGGCGGTGAGGAGGGGGAGCGACAGGACCAGGATCCCGACCCGGTTCAGCGCTGGCTGACCGAGCACCACCGCACAGACGATGGCGGTGACCCCTGCGGCGACGAAGGCGCGACCGCGGATGGTCAGGCCGGCGAGTGCCTCACGCACGACGCCGCGCGGCCGGGCGGCTGCTCTGCTCGGGATGCGGAACGGGCACCGAAGCCAGGATCGAGTCGAGGACGTCGGTCGCAGACCGGCCGCTCATCGCCGCCTCGACGCTGGGCATCAGACGGTGGGTGAGGACCGGCTGGGCCAACGTGCGGACGTCGTCGGGGAGGACAAACTCGCGCCCGTTCATCGCGGCGTAAGCCTTCGCGGCCCGGTTCAGGTGCAGGGTGGCGCGAGGCGACGCACCCAGGCTGAGTTGTTCACTGGTTCGGGTGGCGGTAGCCAGCGCGACGACGTACCGCTGCACAGCCTCGGAGACGTAGACCTGAGCAACGATGCCGGTCAGCTTGCGGATCTCTGCGGCGTCGGTGACGGACTCGAGGTCGTCCAGTGGGTTGCTGTCGGTGTGGCCGCTCAGCATCGCGACTTCGGCGGCTTCTACCGGGTACCCCATCGAAACCCGGGCCATGAAGCGATCGCGCTGCGCCTCGGGGAGGGCGTAGGTGCCCTCCATCTCGATCGGGTTCTGGGTGGCGATCACCATGAAGGGACGTTCCAGGGTGTACGTCGCGGTGTCGACGGTGACCTGTCGTTCCTCCATGCACTCCAACATCGCCGACTGCGTCTTCGGGCTGGCTCGGTTGATCTCGTCGCCCACCACGATGTTGGCGAATATCCCGCCGGGTCGGAATTCGAACTCTCGGGTGTTCTGGTTGAACACCGACACCCCAGTGACGTCGGAGGGCAGTAGATCCGGCGTGAACTGGATGCGGCGCACGGTCGAGTCGATACTTCGGGCCAGGGCTTTGCTCAGGGTCGTCTTGCCGACTCCCGGGACGTCCTCGAGGAGAAGGTGTCCTTCGGCGAGTAGGACGACCAGGGCTGAGTCGATGACGTTCCGTTTGCCCACGATGACTCGCTCGATGTTCGTTCGCACCCGCCCGATGACGTGAGCCAGCGTCTCCAGGTCGGCGCCGGGGGAGGTGCCGGGCTGGGCTGGCTGGTCCAGGGATGAGGCCGGTGAATCCACGCGTGGACCTTTCACTGCGAGTAGGACGCCGCACGACGCCTGCGAATTGTTCCAGCGTAGACGACTCTCCCCACGGTTCCCCACGTCTGCTGCCGCCAATCCCGTAGGGCTCCACGGTCCACCACTGGTCCTACGAAGAAGGCGCAGCCGGGCTCGCTGTGACGTCCGCGGGCGATGAACTCGGCGGTAAAAGAGCTAGCTGGACTCCACCCGGGGGACGGCGCGAGGGCATGGGATGGGCTTTTTTGGGGTGTCCGGGGAGAGAAGTGGACTCAAAGTGGTTGACGGTGGGGGAAAGTGGAGTAGTGTGGGGGAAAGTGGTGAAGACGACCAGTCCGGTGGGTTTGTAGTGCTGATGGAGGTGCCCCGATGCGCTTCATGGGCACGTACACCCCCAAGTTGGACGAGAAGGGCCGGCTGTTCCTCCCCGCGAAATACCGAGAGATGTTGACGGAGGGAGTGGTCGTGTCACGTGGACAGGACAACTGCCTCGTCGTCTGGCCGCCCGAGGTCTTCGACCTCGAAGCCGCCAAAGCCCGTGAACTACCGCAGAGCAGTCGATCTGCCCGTGGCTTCAGCCGGATGCTCTTCTCCGCCAGCGAGGAGGTCGTTCCCGACAAACAGGGCCGGATCGGTATCGCCGGCGTCCTGCGCGACTACGCCTCGCTCGAGAAAGAGGTCGTGGTCATCGGTAACGGCAACCGCCTCGAGATCTGGAACCCCGTGGCGTGGGCTGATTACCAAGCCGAAGAAGCCCGGCGCTTCGCCGAGCTTGATGACGACGACACCGACTGATCGTTCAAGCACCAGTGCAGCACCCACCACAACTACATAGCTGACACCGCAGAACGAGGTCTCTGGCCCGCTCTCGCCCGGCACCTTCTGGGGTCACTTCCCCGGCACCAGAAGGATCGGCACTTCCCACCGACCGTCCCTAGGACTCGGCCGAGAGCGGACAGGGACCTGGTTCGGCGGCACAGCAGCAAACACGGCAACAGGCAGCACAGCAGGACACGCACCACCATCACCGCCCAGCAATGGGTCATCAGAAGGGTCGAACCGATGAGCATCACCCCCGCGATACGCGAAGAGGTCCACCGTCCTCGAGTGCGCCAGCAGGCGCGCGACGCGGTCGCGGTGATGGCGTTCTCAGCGGCCTGCTCGATCGGTTTGGTCCTGGTACTTCTCCTCGCTGTTCGACTCGGCCACTGAGGTCGACTCATGAGTTCTCCTACTCACGACCCGGTGCTGCTTGACCGGGTCGTCTCCCTCGTAGCGCCGTCCCTGACGGCCCGGAACCCCCAAGGGGAGGGTGCGGCCTTCATCGACGCCACCCTCGGCCTGGGCGGACACTCCGAAGCTGTCCTGCAGAGCCTCCCCGGCGTTCGCGTGATTGGGATCGACCGCGACCCCGAGGCCCTGACTCGTTCGCGCGAGCGTCTGGCTCCCTACGCCGATCGATTCACCGCCGTGCACGCGGTCTACGACCAGATCCCACAGGTTTTGAGCGACCTCGGGCTACGACGGGCGGACGCCATCTTCTTCGACCTCGGCGTCTCGTCCATGCAACTCGACGTCAGCGAACGCGGCTTCGCCTACTCGATCGACGCTCCGCTGGACATGCGCATGGACAACAGCGTCGGTCCGACGGCCGCAGACGTGCTGAACACCTACGACGTGCCGGCACTGGCTCGGGTGCTCAGTGAGTTCGGAGAGGAGAAGTTCGCCCGCAAGATCGCCCGGGCGATCGTCCGCCAACGCGAGGAGCGTCCGTTCGTCACCTCGGGCCCCCTGGTGGAGCTGCTGTACGCCGAGATTCCGGCCCCGGCGCGACGCACTGGCGGGCACCCCGCCAAGCGCACCTTTCAGGCCCTTCGCATGGAGGTCAACGATGAGCTCGCCGTGCTGCGCCGCGCCTTGCCAGCAGCGATCGAGGCCATCGGTGTCGGTGGCCGAGTCGTCGTCGAGGCCTACCACTCGCTCGAGGACCGGCTGGTGAAGCAGGCCTTCGCTGAAGTCACCCGCAGCACGGTCCCGGTCGACCTGCCGTTCGTGCCCCAGGGCTCCGAACCGGCGTACCGCTTGGTCACCCGCGGGTCCGAAAAGGCCGATGCGACTGAGATCTCAGCAAACCCGAGAGCAGCCTCGGTGCGACTACGAGCCGTAGAACGACTGCGTGACAACCAACCCCCCACTGGTGAAGGAGTGACCTCGTGAGCAGCGCCAGCCCCCGACTGGGCCCCAGAACGACCCCACTAGCCGGCGCAGCCGCGACCGTGGAGCGGGTGCGGCTCAGTGTCGTGCCCCGCCGGCGCCGCCGCGCCCCGCGAATCCCGTTCGTGACCCTGGTGGGACTGATTCTGCTCGGTGGAGTCGTGGGTCTGCTCCTGTTCAACACCTCGATGCAGCAGTCGTCCTTCGCGACGACCGCGTTGGAGACACAGGCGACCAACCTGACTGCCCGGGAGCAGACGCTGCGCGTCGAGCTCGATGCCTTGCGGGATCCGCAGCGCGTCGCGGAACGTGCGGTTTCCCTCGGCATGGTGCTCCCGCCCTCCTCGGCGGTCCTGCACCTGCCCAGCGGCCGCATCGAGGGGGAGCCGAAGCCGGCCACTCCCGAGGACGGCGTCCGGATCGCACCGCGCGCTCCGGTAAAGCCCAAGGTGCTCGACCCCGACCCGATCCGCGTCCAAGCGAAGGCGCCGAGTGCCCCCGTCAGCACCCAGCAGACCAAGCCCCGGGCCAACAGGCAGGGCGACACGACGGCCAGGAGCGCCGAAGCTGGCCTTCGAAGCGGTAGAAACTCACTGAGGGTCGGTCGAGACGGCAGAGCCGACGCTGCGAACAACAACACCAGCAACCGTGACAACCAGCAGCCCCGGGATAGCCAGACGCCGAACCGGAACCGCTGAGGTAGGGACCGATGAACCGACGCACTCCATCTCCGCGGCGCCGACCTGCCCGCGGTTCGGTGCGGCGCACCGCCCAGGCCCCGGTCGGCACAGCGCGGACCCGCCTGCGCGGGTCCCCGGTGGCTCGGTTGCAGGTGGGCTTCGTTGTCATCTCCATGGTCCTGTCGGTCTTCGCCGTCCGCTTGGTTCAGTTGCAGGGGATCGACCCCAGCTCCTACGCCCAGATGGCCGCCGCAGATGGCACCGTCAACGTGACCCTTCCCGCGGACCGGGGCGAGATCCTGGATCGCAACGGGGAGCCCCTCGCCGCCTCGGTGGAGGGCCTGATGGTGATCGCTGACCCCTACACCACCCGGCCACGAGCCGCTGAACTCGCCAAGTTCCTCTCCTCACGGTTGAGCATCGATTACTTCACCACGCTGACCCGGCTACGGGCCCAAGAGACCCGCTACCAGTACATCGCGCGCCAGGTCCCCGCAACGCTGGCGCGCAAGGTCGTCAACGACGCGATAGAAGAGGGCTTCAAGGGGCTCTCCACTGAGCGCGACCCGTTCCGGGTGTACCCCGGCAAGGACGTGGCGGCGAACGTCGTCGGCTTCCTCGGAACTCCCTTCGAGGATGGCTCCGCGCAACCCCTGGCCGGACTGGAACAGACATTCAACAAGTCTTTGTCCGGTGCCGATGGAGAGGCGCGCTACCAGGTCGGGGCCGGAAACCGGATTCCGTTGGGCGACCGCACCGTGAAGGAAGCGGTCGACGGACGGGACCTGCAGACGACAATCGACCGAGACATGCAGTGGTACACCCAGCGGGTCCTGCGGCAGACCGTGAGTGATGCTGGCGCCGAGTCGGGCTTCGCAGTGGTGATGGACAGCCGAACCGGCGAGATCCTCGCGCTGGCCGATGACCCCACCTTCGACGCGAGTGCCCCCTTGGAATCCCCTGAGGACCTCTTCCGATCCAAGGCGCTGACGGATGTTTACGAGCCTGGCTCGGTGCAGAAGGTGCTCACTGTCGGTGCGCTGGTTGACGCCGGCAAGGTGACAAGTAGGACCAAGCTGCGGGTTCCAGGGGTGCTGGACCGCCAGGATCGGCCGATTCGGGACTACTTCGAGCACGACCTGCTGAAACTCACAATGGCGGGCGTGATCGCCAAGTCCTCCAACATCGGAACGGTGCTGGCAGCCGACAAGTTCAACCAGGGTCAGTTGCGCCGTTACCTCACCGACTTCGGACTGGGGCGCCGTACGAACATCGGTTTGGGGGGAGAGACCGCCGGGATCCTCCCCAGCGGCAGTCAGTGGACGAGTCAGACCCAGGATCGCATCGCTTTCGGTCAATCCTTGTCGGTGAACGCCATTCAGATGGCGGCAGCCGTCAACACCATCGCCAACGACGGTGTGCGGATCGACCCGAGTCTGATCCGGGGGAGCGCCACCCTCGATGACGGGACCGAGGTGGGGACCGACAAGGCAGAGACCCGGCAGATCATCAGCGCCGATGCCGCCAATCAGACGATGAAGATGATGGAGCGAGTCATCGATCCCGAGGTCGGGGTCGCGCCTCGGGCTGCGGTCGCGGGATATCGCGTGGCGGGCAAGACGGGGACCGCACAGCGAGTCGGAACCACGTGTCGTTGCTACGACGGCAGCACCACCGTCTCGTTCGCTGGCTTCGCTCCTGCTGATGACCCGAAGTTCACGATCTACGTGGTGGTTCAAGCCCCGCGCAGCGGTGGCGGCGGTTCCGTGGCCGGGCCGGCGTTCTCGAAGTTGATGACCTTCGCGCTGCGGCGCTATCAGATTCCCCCGACGAACACGCCAGCCTCCAGGCTGCCCACCGAGTGGAGATGAGCAAGACTCATCCTGTGACCTCGACTCGCCCGCGCCACGTCCACGCCCAGTCGCTGAACGCACTTCTCCCCGCAGCCAGCCATGCCGGTGTTGGCTCGTCGTACGACGAGACCCAGGTCAGCGGCATCTCGCTCGACTCGCGACGGATCCAGCCCGGGGATCTGTACGCCGCCCTGCCCGGGGCGACCACTCACGGTGCCGACTTCGCCGAGCAAGCGGTGCGTAACGGTGCTGTGGCGGTCGTGACGGATCCGGAGGGTTCCCGGCGACTGGGGACGCCGGAGGAGTTCCCCGTTCCCATCTTCGTGGTCGACGATCCCCGGGCCGACCTGGGTGAGTTGGCGGCCGAGATCTACCAGCGTCCTGCCACGGCCATGGCCACCATCGGCATCACCGGCACGCAGGGCAAGACCACCACCACTCTGCTGGCGGAGGGCGGTCTGCAGAAGGCCGGGATATCGGCGGCGGCGATCGGAACCGTAGGAACCCGCATTGCCGGACGAGCGGTGAAAACCTCGCTCACCACCCCCGAGGCCCCGGACCTGCACGGGCTGTTCGCCGTGATGCGCGAGGAACAGGTTCAGGCGTGCGTCATGGAGGTCTCCAGTCACGCCTTGGTGCTGGGACGTGTTGACGGGATCGTGTTCGATGTGGCCGTTTTCCTGAACCTCGGCCGGGATCATCTCGACTTCCACGCCACCGTGGAGGAGTACTACGCCGCCAAGGCCAGCCTGTTCACCCCGGAACGTTCTCGGCGAGCGGTGATCGACATCGACACCGAGTTCGGCGCCCGACTCGCGCGCGAAGCCACGGTGCCGGTGCGCACCCTGTCCACCCGCGGCGCCGAGGCCGACTGGACGGTGAGTGAGGTTCGCCTCGAGGCGACGGGTTCCTCGTTCCTCGTGCACGGTGCGGGGGAGCCGATCGCCATGGAGTGCCCCTTGCCGGGCGACTTCAATGTCGCCAACACGTTGGCAGCCGTGGCTGCGTGCTCAGAGGCAGGCCTCGATCCCCGAGCGGTTGCCGCCGGGATCTCCCGAAGCGGGGGAGTCCCGGGTCGGCTCGAGCGGGTCGAGGCAGGTCAGGACTTCGCGGTCGTGGTGGACTACGCCCACAAACCCGATGCCGTGGGCGCCGCACTGGCGACGCTGCGGCCCCTGACCGACGGGCAACTGATCATCGTTCTGGGCGCGGGGGGGAACCGCGACGCAGGTAAGCGTCCGCTGATGGCCCTCATCGCCGCCGAGCAGGCGGACGTGCTGGTGATCACCGATGACAATCCCCGCACCGAGGACCCGGCCGCTATCCGGCAGGAGATGCTGGCCGGCCTCGACTCTCCAGGTGTCGAGATCCGCGCACGTGTGATCGAGATCGGAGACCGGCGAGCCGCGATCATCGAAGCCGTGGCGATGGCGGGCCCCGGCGACATCGTGGTGATCGCGGGCAAGGGGCATGAGACCGGGCAGGAGACCGAGGGCGTGACTCACCCCTTCGATGACCGGGTCGTAGCGCGCGAGGCGCTGATGGCTCGCGAGGGGAGCGACCGTTGTGATTGAGATGACCTTGGCTGAGATCGCCGCAGTCGTGGGGGGAGCCGTTGCGCGAGCGACCGACGCAGGCGTGGTCGTCAGTGGCCCGGCGTACGTCGACTCCCGAACCCCCGAGGAGCAGGGCCTGTACGTCGCCATCGTGGGAGATCGGGTCGACGGTCATGACTTCGCCGATCACGCCCACGCTGTGCTGGGCACCCGTGCGACACCGGCGCCGACCGTGGTGGTCTCCGATCCTGTGGTGAGCCTGGGGAAGTTGGCCCGGCATGTGCGCGACCGGCTCGGCGTCCGAGTAGTGGCGCTGACAGGTTCCCAGGGCAAGACCGGAACCAAGGATGCGCTGGCCCAGATTTTGGCGAGTCGGGCACCGACGGTGGGCACCGCTGCGAACTTGAACAACGAACTTGGGGTGCCGCTGACCGTTCTGCGGGCCACTCCTGAAACCGCCTACCTCGTGGTGGAGATGGGGGCCCGCGGGGTGGGCCACATCGCCTACCTCTGCGAGATAGCCCGACCGGAGGTGGCGGCGGTGCTCAACATCGGGACCGCCCACATCGCCGAGTTCGGCAGCCGGGAGCAGATCGCGGTGGCCAAGGGCGAGATCGTCGAGGCGCTGACCGAGGACGGCACAGCAGTTCTCAACGCCGACGATCCGCTCTCTGCCGCACTGACCACCCGAACGGCCGCGAAACCGCTGAGTTTCGGCGAATCGGGTGACGTTTCGTGGGCAGGGATGATTCAGGACGAGCGAGGGCGCCCCTCGTTCGACCTCTCCTACCGCGACGAAGTCCACCACGTTGAACTTCAACAGTCCGGAGCTCATCAGGTGGCCAACGCGGCCGCCGCAGTCGCCCTGGCAGTGGCCGTAGGGGTCCCGTTCGCAGCGGCAGCCACGGCGCTCAATGATGTGCGCAACGCCTCGCGCTGGCGGATGGAGGTCACCGAGCGTCCCGACGGTCTCCTAGTCATCAACGACGCCTACAACGCCAACCCTGCCTCGATGGTGGCTGCCCTAGATGCACTGGCGGCCATGGGTAAGGACCGGCCCCGCACCATCGCCGTGCTGGGCGTGATGCTCGAGCTCGGTGACGAGGCCGCTGCAGCACATCTCGACGTCGGCAAGGCGGCAGGAGCGCGAGATATCGACGTCGTACTCGCTGTGGGGGAAGAGGCCCGGGGGATCGCAGAGGGGGCGTCGGCAGCCGGCAGTGAGTCCATCGTCACGGCGGGGCGGGGCGACGCGCTCGCTTGGTTGCGCAACAATGTGGGGTCGCAGGATGTCGTCCTGGTCAAGGCTTCGCGTGGTGCGGGCCTTGAGGTCATCGCCGATGGTCTCCTCGACGGCCCCGAACCCACCATCCCCGAAGGAGCGTCCGCCCCGCTATGAGAGCAATCCTTCTCGGTGGCGGCCTTTCTCTGCTGATCTCGCTGCTGGGGACGCGCGTGGCCATCAACGTCTTCACCCGCTACGGCTACGGCCAAGAGATCCGTGAGGATGGCCCAGCCACCCACCACACCAAGCGCGGCACCCCCACGATGGGGGGAGTCGTCATCATCCTCGCCACCGTGATCGCCTACTTCGCGGCCAAACTGATCACTGTCAGCGCCCCCTCGGCCTCGGCCCTGCTGTTGCTCTTCCTCTTCGTGGGGCTGGGCCTGGTCGGCTTCCTCGACGACTACATCAAGGTGGCCAAGCAGCGAAGTCTCGGTCTCAACAGCCGCGCCAAGATCGGCCTCCAGACCCTCATCGCCGTCACCTTCGGGTTCTTGGCCCTGTCCCCGTGGCTCGAGGACGAGAACGGCCGGACCCCCGCTTCGCAGAAGGTCTCCTTCCTGCGCGAGATCGACTGGCTGATCCTGCCCACCTTCTTGGCCATCATCCTGATCTGGCTCATCGTCGCCGGGACCAGCAACGCCGTGAACCTCACCGACGGCCTCGACGGGCTGGCCACCGGCGCCAGCGTGATGGTTTTCGGTGCCTACACGTTGGTGAACATCTGGCAGAACAACCAGTTCTGCCAGGACATCCCGAGCGCCTCCTGCTACAACGTGCGGGACCCCTTGGATCTTGCCGTCATCGCCTCAGCCATCACCGGAGCCTGTTTCGGCTTCCTGTGGTGGAACGCCTCCCCGGCGGCCATCTTCATGGGTGACACCGGCTCGCTGGCTCTGGGCGGCGCACTGGCCGGCCTGGCGATCCTGACCCGCACCGAGTTGCTCCTGATCATCATGGGTGGCCTCTTCGTCCTGATCACCCTGTCGGTGATGATCCAGGTGAGTGTTTTCAAACTCAGCCGGGCCAGCGGGTTGGTGCGCAAGATCTGCAGGATCGAATCGGGACACCGGGTCTTCCGAATGGCTCCCCTCCAGCACCACTTCGAGATGCTCGGCTGGGAACAGGTGACGGTGGTGATCCGCTTCTGGATTCTCGCCGGGTTGTTCGTAGCGACCGGTCTCGGAGTCTTCTATGCCGAATGGGTCTCCCGACTGTGAGCGACATCGATCTCTCGTCATGGAACCGGACCAGTGACTGGAGCCGGGTGCGCGTGGTGGTCGCGGGGTTCGGAGCCTCCGGCTTCGCAGCCGCGGACAACCTGACCCACCTCGGTGCCCAGGTGACAGCGCTGGCAGAGAGCGCGACCGAGGCGCAACGCGAGAAGGCCGAACTCCTCGAGATCCTCGGAGCCACCGTGACACTGGCGCCCGGCGCCACCGAGGTGCTGCCCGGTGAGGTGGACCTTGTGGTGACCTCGCCCGGATTTCGGCCCGACAGCCCGCTGCTGAAGGCCGCCGGGGAGCGAGGGATCCCTGTTTGGGGAGAGGTTGAACTCGCGTGGCGACTGCGTGATCCCGAGGCCGCAGCGCCGTGGTTGTGCGTCACCGGCACCAACGGGAAGACCACCACGGTGCAGATGCTCGACTCCATCCTGCGCGCTGCCGGGTTGCGCAGCGTGGCCGCCGGTAACGTCGGCCTTCCCCTGGTCGAGGTCGTTATGGATCCCACCCCGTATGACGTGATCGCCGTGGAGTTGTCGAGCTTTCAGCTGCACTACAGCCACTCGCTCTCGCCGCAGGCCTCCGTGGTCCTCAACGTGGCCGAGGACCACCTGGACTGGTACTCCTCGATGGACGACTACGCCGCCGACAAGGGCCGCGTCTACGAGAATGTGCAACTGGCCTGCGTCTACAACCGCGAGGACCCTGCCACCGAAGAACTGGTCCGCGAGGCCGACGTGATTGAGGGTGCCCGAGCGGTGGGCTTCACCCTGGGCATGCCCGGACCGGGGATGCTCGGATTGGTGGAGGACCTGTTGGTCGACCGGGCCTTCATCCAGCAGCGCCAACACAACGCTGCCGAATTGTGTGCGGTCGCAGATCTAGCCTCGCAGGCGCCGCATTTCGTAGCCAACGCTCTTGCTGCTGCTGCTTTGGCGCGAGCCCACGGGGTCGATCAGGCCGCGGTGCGCAAAGGCCTGCGTTCCTTCATCCCGGACGGACATCGCATCTCGGTCGTGGCGGGCCCCGAGCACGCCGACCTCAGCGATTCTCGGACCTGGGTGGACGACTCGAAGGCGACCAATCCGCACGCTGCTAGGTCCTCGTTGCAGGCCTACGACAAGGTCGTCTGGGTGGCCGGCGGACTCGCCAAGGGAGCAGCGTTCGACGATCTCGTGCGGGATTGCCGGGACCGCCTGCAAGGGGTCGTGCTTCTGGGCCGCGATCGGGCCGTGATCGCGGACTCGCTTTCACGACACGCTCCCGATGTGCGGGTGATCGACATCCCCGACGGCGAGACTGGCGGGGTAGACGATGAGATGGCTCTGATGGGCCGGGTCGTCGACGCGGCTGCGAGTTTGGCTGCGCCGGGAGACACGGTCCTGTTGGCTCCAGGTTGTGCCTCCATGGATCAGTTCACCGACTACGCAGCACGAGGAGATGCGTTCGCGGCAGCCGTTCGTGACCACCTCTCCGCGCAGGACCACAACTAGAACCGAACCCCCCGAGGGAGACCCATGACCACCGTGCACCCGGAGCAGGCCCGACCGGTGGTCGCCCCGTCCGCGGTGGGCCCGGTCCGCGGACTTGCCGCTAGCGGGCGGGGGATTCTGGACCGTCCGCTCACGACGTACTACGTGCTTCTCGGCTCCGCGCTGCTGCTGTTGACCATCGGTCTGATCATGGTTCTCAGCGCCTCGAGCGTGTACTCCTACAAGGAGAACGACGGCAACTCGTTCGCCGTCGTCCAGCGACAACTCGTCTGGGTCGTCATCGGTCTGCCCGCGGCCCTGATCGCCAGTCGGCTGCCGAACCAGTGGGTTCGCCGCCTGGCCTACCCGGCGTTCTGCGTCTCTCTGCTCCTGCTCATCGCGACGGCGGCGTTCGGTGTCGAGATCAACGGAAACACCAACTGGCTGCGGCTGGGTCCCTTCGTGATCCAGCCCAGTGAGATCGCGAAGCTCTCCTTGGTGGTGTGGGCGGCGCACATCTACGCCAACAAGGACCGTCGCCTCGGCAGCCTGCACCAGATCATGGTCCCCGTGGTGCCCGGCATGTTGCTGGCAACCTCACTGGTCATCCTGGGGCGGGACCTCGGCACCGCCCTGGTTTTCTTCGCCATTCTCATCGGGATGCTCTGGGTGGTGGGTGCGCCGATGCGATTCTTCGTCCTGGCCACCTCCGTCGTCAGCGTGGCCGTGTTCGCGTTGGCCACCGCAGACCGCGAGCGGTTCTCCCGGATCACCACCTTCGTTGACCCCTTCAAGGACTTCGAGGGGACCGGTTGGCAACCGGCCCACGGCCTCTACGCGCTCGCCAGTGGCGGGATCTTCGGTCAAGGGATCGGCGCCAGCCAACAGAAGTGGGGGACGCTCCCCGAGGCGCACACCGACTTCATCTTCGCCGTGCTGGGCGAGGAGTTGGGTTTGGTGGGAACCCTGCTGGTCATCGGGCTGTTCGCCTCGATCACCTACGCAGCCCTGCGCATCGCTCGGGAAACTGCCGATCCCTTCGTCCGCTACGCCAGCTTCGGCATCGTGGTGTGGCTCATGGGTCAGATGATCATCAACGTCGGCATGGTGCTGGCCCTGCTGCCCGTGATCGGGATCCCGCTACCGCTGATCTCCTACGGCGGATCGAGCCTGTTGCCCACCCTGGCCGCGCTGGGGTTGCTGGTCGGCTTCGCGCGTCGTGAACCGGAGGCGGCGCGGGCACTGGCCGCTCGGAAGCGCGCCCGGATCAGCAAACCCGCCAGCGCCCGATGAGGAGCGATCCGATGAGAGTTCTGCTGGCCGGTGGCGGAACGGCAGGCCACACCTCGCCGCTACTCGCCACTGCGGATGCCCTACGCCGGTTGGACCCTGACGTCGAAATTACCTGCCTGGGAACACCTCGAGGTCTAGAGAACCGGGTCGTCCCCGAAGCCGGTTATCCACTCGAACTCGTGCCTCCCGTTCCGCTTCCCCGCCGACTCAGCGTTGACCTGCTCCGGGTCCCGGGACGCTTGCGTGGCGCGGCGCGCGAGACGCTGGCGATCCTGGATCGGATCCGACCCGACGTGGTCGTGGGCTACGGGGGATACGTATCCATGCCGGCGTACCTCGCGGCGCGCCGTAGGCGGATCCCCATCGTGATTCACGAACAGAACGCTTTGCCGGGTCTGGCCAACCGAGTCGGTTCTCGAGTCGCCACCCGCGTGGCCGTCAGTTTCCCCGACACCCCGCTGCGCAAGGCCGAGTACGTCGGACTGCCGATCAGGCGGATGATCTCCACGCTGGACCGAGAGGCCTCGCGT
>CBDTZB010000002.1:0-22022 GCA_965364795.1 uncultured Nocardioides sp. | reverse complement strand
GCCCTGATCCTTGCACACGCTTGCGGCGTGGCTTTCATCGGGGTTCCGAGGAGGTAGTCGCTATGGGGCCGGGAACCCGATCCAGTGGATCTTGCTCCCCGCCGCTCCCTGGCGACAAAGAGAACACTAGGGGAGGTTGGGGATTAAGCCAAATCGGATCGACGTGACGCGGGCCACATCGGCGTTTTCGCAGGTCAGCGGCTTATGGGGCCTGTCGGACTGCCGGCCAGCCGGCACAACCGCGTGCAGCAGCCACGTCAGCGCAGCCCAGGAGACGCAGGGTTTCGGTCACCTGGACGTCCAGTTCCTGTTGCATCCGGCGCACTCCTGCTTCACCTTGCGCCAGCGCAAGGAGGGGAGTACGCCCCAAGAAGACGAGATCTGCCCCCAGGGCCAACCCAGCAACGATGTCCAGGCCACCGCGCACTCCCCCGTCGACGTACACCGGGGTTGCTCCCTTCAGGGCGGCCACGACGGGGGTCAACGCCTCAACGGTGGAGACTGCACGGTCGAGTTGGCGGCCACCGTGGTTGGAGACCCAGATGGCCGCCGCACCCGCGTCTTCGCACGCTCGCGCGTCGTCTGCACGCAGGACTCCCTTAGCAACCACCGGAAGTGCGGTGACCTGGCCAACCCAGGCAAGGTCATCGGAACCGACGGACTGTGACTTCTCCGCTCCTGGGCGGGATTCGTAGCCGGAGTCGAAGTTGACCCGGACGAGGCCCGGGTCAACGCTCGCCCAGATCGACTCCCCTGCCCGCTTCGGGTACTTAGTGCCGACCACGGGGGTGTCCAGGGTGAGCACCACGGCTTCCGCCCCGGCCCGGGCTGCCCGGTCCAGTAGTGGGCGGGCGAGTTCCCGGTCCCTCGGAAGATAGAGCTGGAGCCACCAACGACAGCCGGTGGCGCTGATGTCACTGAAGGTGGTCCCAGCGTTGCTCGAGACGACGAACACGGTGCCGGTCTCGGCAAGCGCCCGCGCCATGGCGAGTTCGCCATCTGGGTGCACCACCCTTTGCAATGACGTCGGCGCGACGCCCCAGGGCCCCGAGGACCATCGCCCGAGCGGCCTCGCCGAAATGTCCACGGACGACACGTCACGAAGCACGCGCGGGTAGAAGTCCACCGACTCCCAGGCGAGGGACGCTTCGGCAGTCGTTCGGCCCTCGCGTGCTCCGCTCATGACGTAGTCAAGGAGCGCAGCGTCGAGATGGTCAGCCGCCCACCGCTCCAGATCGGCCAACCACGTGGCCTCCTGGGTCAACGGGTGAGCTCGATCCCCGCAAACCGCTTCTTGCCTCGTCGCAGCAGGAGCCAGGAGTCGGCCAGCAGGTCCTTGGGCTCGGGGGCCATCTCGGGGTCGTCGATGCGTTGGTTGTTGAGGTAGGCGCCGCCTTCCTTGATGGTCCGCCTGGCCTCTCCCTTGCTCGCCACCAACCCGCTGCGCACCAAGAGATCCGTGATGTCAGGCATACCTGCTGAGACGTCGATGGTTACGGCACCGGCCTCGCGAAGTGCGGCTACCAGCGTGGAGGGCGCTAGTTCATTGAGGTCCGCGCCGCCGAACAGCGCGGCCGCCGCGGCTTGCGCCTGAGCGGTCTCCTCTGCGCCGTGGACCAGCGTCGTCACCTCGGCAGCGAGGGCCTTCTGACCCGAGCGCAGGAACGGCTTCTCCGCGTGTTCGGCCTCAAGGGCCTCGATGTCAGCGCGAGGCAGGAAGGTGAACAAACGCAGTAGTTCCCCGACTTTCTCGTCCTCGACGTTGAGCCAGAACTGGAAGAAGGCGTACGGCGACATCATCGCCGGGTCCAACCACAAAGCGCCGCCCTCGGTCTTGCCGTATTTCGTGCCGTCGGTTTTGGTGACCAAGGGGGTGGCGAAGGCGTGGGCGGTACCACCCTCCGCGCGTCGGATCAGCTCACAGCCTCCAGTGATGTTGCCCCACTGGTCGGATCCACCGAACTGGAGCGACACACCGTGCTCGCGGAAGAGGTTCAGGTAGTCCATGGACTGCAGGAGGACGTAACTGAACTCGGTATAACTGATTCCGCCCGCCTCTAGGCGCCGCTTGACGGTATCCCGGGCCAGCATCCGGTTAACCGGAAAGTGCTTGCCGATATCACGCAGGAA
The DNA here is from genome assembly GCA_965364795.1 of uncultured Nocardioides sp. Taxonomy (GTDB): domain Bacteria; phylum Actinomycetota; class Actinomycetes; order Propionibacteriales; family Nocardioidaceae; genus Nocardioides. The sequence goes on along the minus strand of CBDTZB010000002.1, from coordinate 19,892 downwards.
GTCGATCGTGGACAACCCAGAGGTCCAGTCCAAGTTGTTGACCATGGTCGCGGCGTTCTCACCCTCGAAGGACAAGAACGGTTCGATCTGCGCACGCACCCGCTGCACCCATTCGGAGACGGTGTCAACCGAGTTCAAGGTGCGCTCACCCGAGTCGCGCGGATCGCCGATCATCCCGGTGGCTCCCCCGACCAAGGCGAAGGGCGTGTGGCCCGCCTGCTGCAGTCGGCGAGCAGTCAAAATCTGTAGCAGGTTTCCCATGTGCAGGCTGGGCGCGGTCGGGTCGAACCCCACATAGAACCGCACCGAACCGGTCGACAGGGCCGCGCGCAGAGCCGCCGGATCCGTGGAGTGCGCGATGAGGCCGCGCCACTCAAGATCGTCCAGGAGATGTGGGTCGACAGACACAGGGGAACCTTTCGGCCAAGGAGGCGAGTTGTTTAGGAGCCTCCAGCCTGCCCCATCGAGTCTGAGGCCCCATCACGGGTACGACGGACGTTTGCCTTGCCCATTGACCGATGCGTTCCTGGGCTGGCCCCTTAGGGTGGACAGGTGATCGGTGGCAGGTACTCACTCGACCGAGAAATCGGGCGCGGCGGCATGGGGTCCGTGTGGCTGGGACGCGACGAAGTCCTAGGGCGTCCCGTCGCGGTCAAACGTCTGGGCGCGGCGATGAGTGCTGGCTCCGCCGACCTCGAGCGCGCCGAGCGGGAGGCCCGCATCGCCGCCCACCTGAACCACCCCAACGTGGTCTCCGTGTTCGACCTGGTCACCGAAGGCGAGGTGGTCTGGCTGGTGATGGAGTACGTCGCGGGCGCCACGTTGTCGGAGGTGATTCGTCGTGACGGCCCGATGTCCCCCACCGACACGGCCGCGGTGCTCGGACGGGTCGCGGAGGCCCTGAACGCCGCACACGGAGCCGGAATCGTGCATCGGGATGTCAAACCCTCCAATGTGTTGGTCGGAGACGACGGATCGGTAAAGCTGTCCGACTTCGGGATCGCCCGCTCCGAGGCCGACCCCCACCTGACCCAAACCGGCCTCGTCACGGGCTCCCCGGGCTACCTCGCCCCAGAGGTGGCCTCCGGGGCGCCCGCCACCTCGGCGAGTGATGTCTGGTCGCTGGGTGCGACGGCCTTCCACGCGCTGACCGGGCGACCGCCCTATGCCGTCGGTGACAATCTGATGGGCGCCCTGTACCGCATCGTGCACGAGCCGCCACCGCGCCCCGAAGGAGCTGACTGGCTGACGCCGTTGATCGAAGCGACCATGGTGCACGATCCGGCCCAACGCTGGACGATGGACGACATCGTCGACTTCCTGGCGCAGGCACCCGACGCACCGTTCGGGCCCCGTGCCACCCCAGATCCCACCTCCACGCAGGTTGCCCCCTCCGCCAGCGAGGCCACTCGGTCACGCGCCTACGCTCCAGTGATCGCTCACCATCGGCCCGCGCCCAAACGTGTGGGTTTCGGAATCGTGCCGCTGCTAGTCGTAGCCGCCGTGGTGGCGCTCGTCGTCATGATCGGCCTGCTGATCACGCAGAACGACCCAGCCACGGGCGACATCACCGCCAATCCCACTCCCGTCGCGGAGGAGTCACCCTCCGTCAGTGCGAGCAAGACGACGGCTGCGACGCCCACCGAAGCCGGCATCAAACAGTTCATCAGCGACTACCTCGACACGGCAAGCAGTAACCCCGACGAGGGTTTTGCCATGCTCACTTCGTCGTTCCAGGCTGCCAGTCCCAACTACGTGGAGTTCTGGAGCTCGGTCAAGAACCCCACCATCACCAGCATCTCAGCGGATGCCCGGGCTCAGACTGTGACGTACGTCTACCAGTACACCCGTGCTGGACAGGGGCGCAGCTCGGACAAGGTCAGTTTGCAACTCATCTTCCGTAACGGGGAGTACTTCATCGACGGCGAGTCATGAACCTGCCACCGGACAGCATCTTCCGCACCATCGTCGAAACCGCGCTCGACGCGTTCTGGGTGATCGATCTTGAGGGTCGAACGATCTACGGGAACCCGCAACTCGCCGCTTTGTGCGGGGTTGGCCAGGCGGGGCTGGCGGAGCTTTCCGTCTTCGACATCTTGGACGACGAGGGGCGCCGTTCCTTCGCGGAACACCTCACCTCCCTTCGCGCGGGGGTCCGCATCCATCACGACGTGGAGTGTCTGTTCTTCCCCGTTGCCGGCGCCGCCACCTGGGTCCTAGTCCGGGAGAGTCCCTGGGTCGACGAGTCGGGGCAACTGATCGGGGTGGTGCACCGCATCACTGAACACAACGCGCGACGCGCGACGTATGACCAGTTGGTAGAGAGCAGACAGCGCTTGGCGGAAACCCAGACGATCGCCCGGGTCGGCGGGTGGGAGTGGGATCTCCTGACGAACGAACTAATCGGCACCGAGGCTTTGGCCGGGCTGTACGACGTGAGTGTCGAGGAGTTCCCCGACAACGTCGAGGAACTTTTTCGACTCGCTCACCCAGACGATGAGAACGTCATCGTCGAATCCATGGAACCGATCGGCAGTGGCGGGGACTCGTTCTCTTTCGTTGCACGGTTCCGGATCGACCCGGACAAGGATTGGCTGTGGATACGAGCCCGCGGCGTGATCCACCGCGATCACGAGGGTCGGGCTCTCCACGTGTCCGGCACTCACCAGGACGTCACCGAGCTAATGGTGGCGGAGGCGGCACTCGAGGATCAGGTCGCCCAGAACGAACTCCTTCGGGCCGTGGCGAGCAGCGCGAACAGGGCCAGCAGCCTGGCGGAGGTTCTGCCCTACCTGCGCAAACTCCTGTTGTCGCACCGTGACTGGTCCCGCGCTCGTTTCTATCTCGTGGCTGATGGAGATCTGGTTCCGCACGTGGTTCATTCTGATGACGCGGCCGCCGACTTGGAGTTCCCCGCAACCGCCGCAGCTGACCTTGAACTCGCCGCGTGCGCAGCAGCGGAGAACGAGTCGGCCTGGTCCGAGGACGGGCTATGTCTGGCCACACCCGTGGTGGTCGATGGCATGACCGAAGCAGTGCTCCTGATCGCCGCTGAACCTCCTGTGACTCGTCGGCAGATGGTTCAGGCAAGCGTCGAGTCCAGCGCCGTCCAGGTTGCGCGGGTGATGGAACGCGAGCAGGCCGCGCGCACCTTGAGCGCAGCTCGCGACGCGGCCATGGATGCCTCGCGGCAGAAGTCCGAGTTCCTGGCCACGATGAGCCACGAGATCCGGACGCCCCTCAACGGCGTTATCGGACTCAACGATCTCTTGATGCGTAGCGACCTCGACGAGTCCCAACGGCGTCTGGCGTCCGGGGTCCAGGTGGCTGGGCGCGCCTTGCTCGCCGTGCTCAACGACATCTTGGACTTCTCCAAGATCGAAGCTGGAATGATCGATCTCGAGTCCTTGGACTTCGATGTGCGTGCCGTCTTCGGCCAGGTGGGGGGCCTGCTGGGTGAAGCCGCAAGGGCCAAGGGCCTGGAGTTGATCTTGTCCTGCCACCCCGACGTGCCCGAGGTCGTGAACGGCGATCCAACTCGGTTGGCCCAGGTGCTGACGAATCTTGTCTCCAACGCTGTGAAGTTCACGCCTTCCGGCGAGATATCCGTGCGAGCTGTCGTCGAAGGTCCAGATCCGGCAGAAGAGCAGGCCGGCCCGCTGCTGTCCATCGAGGTTTCGGATACCGGCATCGGCATCGACCCCGCGTCGGTGGGAACACTGCTGGAGCCGTTCACTCAAGCCGACAGTTCGACCACGCGCCTCTACGGAGGCACCGGGCTCGGCCTAGCGATCTCTCAGCAGATTGCGCGGGCCATGGGCGGAGAACTGACTTACTCGCCGGGACCGACCGGTGGGAGCATCTTCCGCTTCACTGTTCAGTTCGGCGCAGCCGAAGCCGGCACCACGCGCAACGGCGACGAAGAGGCTCGTTCTGTGCTCTCTGACTCCCGCGTCCTGATCGTGGATGACAACGACACCAATCGGCTCATCTTGATGGAGCAGGTCGGGCACTGGGGGATGAAGGCCCAGGACGCTTCATCGGCCGCGCAGGCGCTCGCCGCCATCGAGGCCGCCGACCTGGCCGATACGCCATTCGACGTCGTCCTGATGGATTACGCGATGCCGAAACGCGACGGGCTTCAGCTGGCGCGAGACATCGCAGCGTTGCCGAACCAGTCGCCGACCCTCGTCATGTTGACCTCGATCACTGGCCTCAACCGATCAGAGATCGAGGACATCGGTGTTGACGAATGCCTGACCAAGCCCGTTCCGGTCAACATCTTGCGATCAGTCCTACTGCGCCGCCAGGGCGGTAGTGAGAATCCCTCCCCTGCGCCGTCTCCGGTGGCATCAACTCACCTCCGCGTCCTGGTCGTGGAAGACAATGACGTCAACCAAATGGTGGCCCTCGGCGTACTCCAGGCCCTGGGCTACGAAGGCGTGGCCGTGGACGATGGGGCCCAAGCTGTGGAGCGCGTCGAACGCGGCGACATCCATGCGGTACTGATGGATGTCCAGATGCCCGTGATGGACGGGTACGCCGCAACACGGGCAATCCGCCTCGCCGGTCACCATGACCTACCGATCATCGCCATGACAGCGGCAGCGGTCGATGGTGAGCGCGACCGCTGCCTGGCCGCCGGGATGGACGACTACTTGACCAAGCCGGTCGACCTCGCGATCGTTGGTGCCACTCTGGCGGAGTGGCTGCCAACGTCCGGCGAGGTCGAGCATGTGAAACCTGACGAGGAGGATCCGATTTTGCCACCCACCCCGCCCATCGAGGGCCTAGATACCGAGCGGCTCGACATGCTGCGCGACCTTGACCCCGGCGACACCACGTACATCGATCGCGCCATCGGTAACTTCATCACCAAGTGGCCGACCGTGCTCGATGCGTTGCAGGAGGCCATCAGGGCCTCGGATGACGCTCAACTGCGAGCAGTGGCTCACAAACTCAGCGGATCGGCCTCCAACTTGGGCCTGCTCGAGGCAGCCGACGACGCGCGCGATCTCGAGTTGAGGTCGATCGATGAGGAGCGCCACCGCTACGACACCATCCTGGGGCGCCTCCGTACCAGCGTCCCCCGAGGTTGCGATCTACTCTTGACCTATCAGGCGACCTATTCGGCGCTCGACAGACCGACCTAAAGGGCGTGACCATGGGACGCCTGCTGAGCACCGCGCTCATCGTCTGGCTGCTGATCGGCGGCCTTGCGGCCTTCCAGTCCTCGGAGTAGGTGCGGAGTTCGGCTACGCCTCGGGCTCGTCCAGCAACCGCCGGACGACTGAGGGAAGGTGGCGGGCGTCGACCTTCGAGATGCACTCTCGGACGCCGATATCCCGAGCGGCTGCTTCAAGGTTGCGGTCCAGGTAGGCCGAAAACATGACGATGACCTGAGCTGGGTTCTTGGCCAGCATCGATTCGGCCACCTCTAGACCCGTCAGACCCGGCATCCGGCTGTCAAGCACCACGACGGCAGGCACCGGTGGCGGAGCCATGGCGAAGTACTGCTCCAGCGCCTCTGCGCCGTCCCCTGCCTCGACCACGGCCAAACCGTCAATCTCCAGCAGCATGCGGGCCAGATCGCGCATGTCTGGCTCGTCGTCCACGACCAGCACCATGGGGGACGGGACGTTAACGGCGGTTGTCATGGGGTGGGGCCCTCGCTTGCTTTCGTGGTTGGGGTAAGCACTGCTCTGCGCCACTCTAGCCGTCTGCCGTCACTCCTGCTGACGGAAGTTCCACCGTGAACGTCGTTGCGCCGCCGGCGGTGCTCTCTGCCCAGATGCGGCCACCGTGGGCCTCGACGATGCGCCGTGAGATGTAGAGCCCCAAGCCGGTGCCGGTGACCGTCCCCTCTCGGGTGCGCACGAACTTGTCGAAGATTCGCTCCAGTTGCTCCTCTTCAATCCCCACACCCGTGTCGCTGACCGAGATCCTCACAAACCCAGCCGTCTGCTCGACGCTGACCTGCACGGGAGCGTCGACGGCGGCGAACTTCAAAGCGTTTTCGAGAAGGTTCCCCAGGACCTGTTGGATTCGGTCGGGGTCCCCGTCGATCGTGATGGGTCCGTGCGGCAGGGCCACATCGATCTGGGCACCGCCCGCATCGAAGGCGTCCAACGAGGTGCGGACCTCCTCGACAATATCGATGGGGTGCTTGACGTAGCCGAACTCCCCCGCCTCGATGCTCTCGGTGTCGAGCACATCCCGAGCCGTGGCCTGGAGCCGACGGGCGTTCGCGTAGGCCCGGCGTACGGCGTCATGCCGGTCCTCGTCACGCATCGACTCCCAGTGGTCCAAGGTCGTCTGCAGGAATCCGAGCACGCCGGAGACTGGGGTGCGCAACTCGTGGGAGACGACCGAGATGAATTCCTCCTGGGCTCGGTGCAGGGCCAGCAACCGGGCCTCCTCCTCCCGCGCTCGCCGCAGCCTTCTGGCCAGAACCACCGTCATGACGAGTCCGATGGCGAGAAGCAACAGCACCAGGATGAGTCCTGCCGTTTGGAGGGGCCCCGCCAACGGCTTGACGAACTCCGCCTCGTCCTGGGTGAAGACCACCCGCCATCCCACCGTCGGCACGTCAGCACTGATGACAAGTTCATCACCCACCACACGTAGCCCCTCGCCGCTGTCGGTCTTATCGAGATCCGATGCCTGCTCCCCCAAGCCGGAGGGCAAGGTGGTGGCCAGCACCGCGCCGTTGTTGTCGAGGAAGCGCCAGGCCGCCGTTGATGCGCCTTCCTCAGCGAGGGCTTGAATCTCCAGGCTGAACGCCGAGTCCGGAGTCAGCGCCTGCTCGAAGACGAAGACGCCGCGCACGCTCGTTGGGGTCGTGCCCCTGATGGCCACGGCGAAGGTGTACGTCGGGAGTTCGGTGGTGGCCCCTGGTTGTTGGACCGGTAGGACGACCGCGGGGACATCGGCCAGTTCCTGCTTGACCTCCGCCCAGTCTGGAGGCGTGTAGGTCGACCCAAGCATCCCCGGTCGCAGCAGCACGCCTGTAGTGATCACGTCCTTCTTATCGACCAGGAAGTACCCCGAGACCGCCTCCTCGTCGAACTTGTAGGCGTCCAGTCCCGTCTGGTCAGCAGCGCTGTCGCGCTCAAGCTCCCAGGGACGAGCACCGAGCCCACCGACGGCGCTGATGGTGGCGCCCAGGCGGGCGTCGAAGCTGCTGGCCGTCGACCGAACCTGCGCCTCCTTGGCGTCCTTGAGCGCCTGAGACCCGTCACTGGTAGCGATGCTCAACAAGGACACGACGATCACCGCTACCGTCGCGACAGCGGCAAAAGCGAGCGCCGGAAGTATGAGTTCGCGTTTCTTCACGACAGATCTCCTGATCTCGGAGCACCGGAAGCGTGCTCTGAAGCGGGCGGGGCGAGGGTGGCGCGGGGTGCCTGGTACTCGAGTGGGAAGGCCACCACGAAACGAGCGCCGCCGCTGTCGCTCTCTTCGAAGCCGATGGTGCCCCCCATGGAGGCCGCGAACTCGGTGACGATCGCCAACCCCAGGCCGGTGCCCCGGGTGCGAGTGACCTCGTCACCGTGACCACGGTAGAAGCGACTGAAGATCCGTTCACGATCAGCCTCGGGTACGCCGGGCCCGTCGTCCTCCACCACGAGTTCGGCAACACCAGCACGCTCTCGCACCAGGACCCTGATACGGGTGCCGGATGGCGTGTACTTCGTGGCGTTGCCGACCAGGTTGGTGACGACGCGCTCCAAGGCTTGCTTCGTTCCCAGGACCAGCAATCCGCCCGCGAGGTCGGACGAGACGGCATGGTCCTGAACCAGATCCGACTGCCCTTGGAGTACCTGGCCGACCACTTCTCCTAGATCGAGAGCCACTTGTTCCTCGGTCAACGGGTTGTTCCGCTCCAGGCGCGAGAAGTCGAGAAGATCCTCCACCATCTGTCCCAGTCGCTGAGCGTTGCGATCGACCCGTTCAGCCAGGCCATGCGCCTTGTCGGAGGGGAGGTCGTCCCAGTTCTCGTTCAGGAAGCTCGCGTAGCCGGCAATCGCCACCACAGGGGTGCGGAGTTCGTGGGAAGCGGTCGCGAGGAACACCGACTTCAGTTCATCGACCGCTCGCATCCGCTCCACCAGAGTCTGCTGTTGAGCGAACGCCTCCGCGTTGGACAGGGCCGAGGCCACCAGATCAGCGACGCCGATCAGGGTGTTGACCTCGTGTCGGTCAAGATCTCGCCCGGCCACCACCCACAGGCGCGCGGCGGTGCGGCCACCGCGGGACAAGCGCAGCCACACCGATTCCCCGGCCGTTACCTCGTCACGAACGACGGCGGAGATGTCGCCATCCGGCGGAGCACCCCAACCGAAGAGCGGCCGGTTCCCGCTGGGCGTGGCGGTGGTGATGGCAAGACCGCGCAGCCCCAGGGCCGAGGCCAGCTCCGTGGTCATCGATGGCAAGAGGTCCCCGAGGTCGCGGGTCTGCTGGGCCATGACCGCGAGCCTGGCCACCGTGGCGTTGGTCTCCTGCAGGGCCACGAGTTCGGACTGTCGCAACCGCGTGGCCCGCTGCCGGGAGGCCACGCCAGCGGCGGCCGCTCCCCCGCTCAACAGGAGCAGCAGTGCCGCCACCCACGCCACCGGAGGCGGCTGTCCCTCGGGCCCCCTGGCCGTCACCGACCAGACAGAGCCGTTCCCCGCACTGAACGACGCTGATCTGGAGACCGTTGCGATCCCGGTCGTCTCCGGCGTCGAGGCAACCCTATGCCTGGGCCCGTCGACGGTGATCTGGAGTCCGGCGGGCACCAAGTCGACCAAAGCATCATCCAGACTCAACGGCGCGACGACATACCCAAGCAACGCCTCGCGTCGCAACTCTGTGGACGTCGGCGGTGGCGTCTCGTCGTACCGTGGGATCACGATCAGGCCGCCCGCGGCGTCGTCCAGCACCGGCCCACCGGAGTCCCGGGCGAGAACGCGCGTCGCTGACGACGTGAGGGCGAGTTCTCGATCCGTTTCGGATGCGGGGGTCGTCAAGGATGCGACACGCTCCGCTTCATCTATCTGTTGCTGTATTTCGGTCGTTACCTCGACCGCGCTCGTGGCTGCCAAGAGGGCCACGTCGTGCTTGGCTTCTAGGTCGACGACGTGTCGGCAGATCACCAGCACCGCGAGGGCTGCGAGCACCGCCACCACTACGAGCACCAGTGGTGCCGTCGCCCGACGTAGTTTCTTCACCCTCGAGTCACCGCTGATCGAAGAACACGGAGGTTGCCCTTGGCCAGGAAGGGCACGCCGATCGCCGCTGCCCGCACCCTGAGTTCGGTCTTCTGGTAGTTGCTGTAGATCACTACGCGCAGCTCTGAGCGTTCCGCAACCAGGCGCTCAGCCAGGCTGAGCCCATCCTCGCCCGGTGGCATCCGGTAGTCGAGTACCGCTACGTCCGGAGACAGCGACTCGATCAATGACTCTGCTTGCGCGGCGTCCGGGGCCCCGTAGACCTCGTGTCCCTCCAGCCGGAGGTCCGTCAACAGCAGGTCCAGCGCATCGGCGTCGTTATCTGCCACCACCACTCGCAGCACACAGCCCCCTCCCCCTGTAACCAAGCCGATCTCGACTCTCCCACGGCTATCAAACACTGGCGGGTATGCACACCGCAGGGAAAGTGCCCTACCGGGCGACGGCAAAGCGCCCAGGGCTAGTCCACTGACCCTGGGCGCTTGCTCATGTCATCGTCAGCCGACGGAGGTGACGCTCCAGGGTCGTGACTCGCTGATGTTGCCGGCGCCATCGACTCCGATCACGCTGATGCCGTAGCTGCCGGACGGGAGGGTCCGACTCGCGGTCCAGTTCGTTGCTGTGCCAGATGAACTCGACACCTGCGCGGTGAGCTGCTTGTAAGAACCCCAGCTGCCGTTGGCCTGCAACCACTGGTTGGTGTTCTGATTACGCACCGCGAAACGAACCTCGGCGGCCCGCACATCGTCGGTGAGACGACCCGACCACGACACGGCGCCACCATTCACCGTCGTGTTGTCGAGCGTGGCGACGGGTGCCACGGTGTCGGCGGTGGTGACTCCCCAGGGTCGTGACTCGCTGGTGTTGCCGGCGCCGTCGACTCCAATCACGCTGATGCCGTAGCTGCCGGACGGGAGGGTCCGACTCGCGGTCCAGTTCGTTGCTGTGCCAGATGAACTCGACACCTGCGCGGTGAGCTGCTTGTAAGAACCCCAGCTGCCGTTGGACTGCAACCACTGGTTCGTGTTCCGGTTCTGCACCGCGAAACGAACCTCAGCAGCCCGCACATCGTCCGTCAAACGGCCGGACCAGGTGATCGAGCCACCGTTCACGGCGGTGTTGTCGAGCGTGACGACGGGCGCCGTGGTGTCGGCCGGCGACGGACGGTCCGATTCGGGGCGGAGGAGCACCTCGCCGCTGTTTGCTTCCAGCCAGAACGAGGACTTCGTGATGCCGTTGAGTCGGACCATCGGGGAATCCAGCTCAACCAGGACGGAGTTCGAGGTGGGGTTGACGACCGAAAGCCCGTTGCTGAACTTGCGGGTCCAGGCTCCGGAGGGCTCTTGGGTCATCGCACCGTTAGGCGTGCCGATGGTCTTGGGCATGGAGTAGGGCAGCGCGGTGCCCATGACTCCGGCCTTGTTCCGGGAGCTGGTGAAGGCCAGGTAGGAGCGACCGTCGGCCCCCATCAAGAACGAAGCCATGGCGTAGGCCTGCCACTGCTTGATCTGCTGGGCGGAAGCGCCGACCCACAACTTGGTGGTGAACAGCCCTGCGGTGTTCTGGCTCTCCATGTCACGGATGACGTCCACGTTCCGCACCCAGTCGGCGGGCGAGGGGAACTTGGTGACCGCTGTTCCCGACCCACGGAGGAAGTCTTCCATCTGAGCGCCAGGCTGGCTGTTGGCCAGCGACTGGGATGTGGCGTCCTTGGACTGCCAGTAGCGGTAGGCGTTCTCCACGCTGTTGCCGACGTGAATGAGGCCGGGGCTCTGGGTCCGGTAGTGCTGAGCGATCGAGATCATCTGCGACCGGTACTGAGCCTGGGTGTAGGTCGCCCCGGTGGAGGGGTTGACCGGGAGTGAGGTGACGTAGCCGTTGGCGAAGATTCCGAGCGTGAGCATGTCCACGAGGCACCCGTCGAAACCGCCCAACTCTGAGCGGTCATTGCACTGCTTGTTGGCCTCGACGCGCCAGCGCCAGGTGGACGACTCCATCAGGTAGGTGTCGAAATCGGGAGCCTTGATGCGACGCCCCTGGGTATCGTGGGCGAAGGCGGCCTCGGGGAGCTCGGCCGTCGCCTCGTCGGTCGCAAGGGTGGCGTTGGCGTAGGCCAGCAGGCTCACGTCAGGGTTGGCTGATCGCATCGCATCGGAGTGGTCTTTGAAGGCGTAAGGCATCGCAGCGACCAGGTCGTGTTGACGAGACAGATCAAGCGCTTCGGCGCGCGAGTAATGGTGGTTATCGGACATGTATTCCGGCGTCCAGGTCAGCGCAACGCCACCCGGCGGCACGGGGGCACCCGAGTCCGCGGCGGCAGCGGCAGCGGCGGGGGCCGTCGGACTGGCAACGACCATCGTTCCGGCGGTGATGGCGGTGGCTAGCAGGGCAGGGAGGAGACGTAGCCGGCGTACCGACTGGGCAGCAGAAAACAAGACATGGCCTTTGCAGGTCAGGGGGTGCGCCGGGGGCTGAGGTGGGGTCGGCGTCGATCGACACAGTAGGCAGAAACTGCGCCAAGTTCTCCCTAAAACGACCGGATGCGACGTAGTCCACACGAAGAGTTTTAGGCGTCTAGCCCATTCGGGCTATAAGGCCCGCCTTTCGCCTGAACCCCGAGAAAAGTTACGGGCGAAAGCTGTGATCTGGCCCACTTTAGGTGCTGAGCGAGTGGCTTCGAACCCCTCGCTCGTTCGACGTGCGCATCGACCCTCACCGAGGTAATCGTGTGTGGGGCGGGTGGGGCTCGAACCCACGACCCAAGGATTATGAGTCCTCTGCTCTAACCGACTGAGCTACCGCCCCTTGCGCGGTCAGACTCTATTGGCTGACTGCGAGCGACTCGTCACTCGGGTTGTATGCACAGACGTCGGCTGCCTCATCGGGCGCCTGGATCTCTTCCGCCTCCGCCTCCTCGGGGGTGAGAGTGAGATCGGGATCGGACGGCGTCGCGCCGTCGTCCTGCTCGAGATAGCGCGGGTTGCCCTGCTGCACCGGCGGCTTGGGTTCCGGCGGGTTCAGCGACTTCTCCACCACAGCCTGCAGGTAGTCGAAGTCCGGGTCGCCAGAGAAGAACCGTTCGTTGTTACGAAAGACCACCGACTTCACCTCGCCGCCCTTGACTCGCAGCGCAAGGTCCACGAAGGCCGGCGCCAGGTCGCGAGGGATGTCGGTGGAGACGATCTCTTTGCCAGCTTTCGCGAGAGCCTGGTAGCGCGTCAGAAGTGTCACCGGATCGGCCGCCTCGATGATCGCGTCGACCATGCAACGCTGCCGCTCCATCCGCGCGTAGTCGTCGGACCCGTAGCGGCCGCGGGAGAACCACAGGGCCTCATAGCCGTCCAGCTCCTGATCCGGGCCGGGGTCAAGGTAGTCCACGGGCGGAATACCCAAGTCGGTATTCCCCTCGATGGCCACCGGCTCGTTGATGTTGACCGTCACCCCGCCGATGGCGTCGACGATCTCTCGGAAGCCGGCCAGATTGACGAGCATGTAGTAGTCGACAGGGACCCCCAGGGAACCTGCCACCGCCTGCTTGATCGCGTCGGCGCCCTCGTCGTCGCTCTCCCCCAGCACACCGGGGTGCAGAGCGGGGATCTGACCGTAGACGGCGTTGAGCATGTAGAACGCGTCGTCGTCGTACCCGTCGTAGCCCTCCGGGTAGAGCTCGTGCAGCGGGCTGTCCTCAGGGAACTGGGCGAAGCGCATGTTGCGCGGCAGGCTGAAGGTCACGGCGTCCCCCGTCCTGGTGTCGAGGCTGAGAAGGATCACGCTGTCGGTCCGCACACCCGTGCGGCCCTCTCCGCCGTCGCCGCCGAGCAGCAGAACGTTCACCCGATCAGCCCCCACCCAGGGGTCCTTCTCGGTCGCCTTTCGCGGCGTGGTCGCGCTGACCTTGTCATCGAAGACGGTGGTGACCAGGTCCGCTTGCACCACGGCGTACTTCGCAGCCAGGGCCATGGGCGCCCCCACCGCGAGACACAGCGTGGCGACGATGGTGTTGCCGACCAGGGTGTGCCAGCGGGGGCGCTGCCGGGGTCGCACGAGACGGTAGGAGGTCACGACCACGAACGCCCAGATCCCCAGGGCGACAGTCAATGCGAGGGCCGCGATCTTGAGACGGACCGGGTCGAGGGCAAAGTCGATAGCCGCGTTGATGTCCCGCCCGAAGTACCACACCGTGGCCCCGATCAAACCGAGCCACATCAACACGACTACCGCGCCGAGCGCGCGTCGTCCGGCGTACAGATATCCCGATCCGGGCACCAAGGCACCGAGCAAGGTCATGCCTAGCGTGCCCGACAACCCACGAGCACGACGCCGCCGCGCGCCCACCGCAACGCGACGAGCGCCTCCGCTGACAGCCGGAGCGTCGCTGGTAAGCAGAACCCTCCGCTGCGACTTCGACGCGCGCCGAGCGCCACGGCGACTCGGGCGCGCGGAAGATCCAGACATAAACGTCCTCGTCAGGGGAAGGTCAGGAGGGCAGCATCTGAAGGTGAACGGTACACGGACGACGTCGATTTTTCGGCGACCTTTGATTGATGCTGGCGCCTCACGCTCATGCAGTGGCAGGCTCGAGACATGTCCGTGAACAGTCCCGAGCCGTTCGAGTCCGTGACCGCGAACTGGAGCCATGCACTACGCGTGGCCGCCCACCCCGACGACTAGGAGAACTTCGACGATCGAGAGTTCCTCGAGATCGGCGCCCGCGCATCGGGTCAACGCCGGGGGGTGCCGCAGGCTGCGGCCTTCGAGGTGTTCCCGATGGGCTGGGGCTCCTGACCCACCTCTTCACCTGCTTCGCTTTCAACCATCCCGTTCCGCTACCCGACCGGAGTCCGACCGTGCCCGCATCACTGCTGCTGAACCCCCTTTCCTACGACGCCTCACACTTCGATCCGGAGACCCAACGTCTGCTGCACGCCACCATCGACTGGTTCGAAACCCGAGGGCTCAAGAAACTGGTCGGCGACTATCACGACAAGGTCTTCTACTCGGACTTCCTTAAGTTCGCGGCCCAGGAAAAGCTCTTCGCCACGCTGCTCACCCCGGCGCGGGACGGGCAGGGGGACCCCAACAAGCGTTGGGACACCGCGCGCATCGCCGCTCTGTCGGAGATCCTCGGGTTCTACGGCCTCAACTACTGGTACCCCTGGCAAGTCACCGTCCTCGGCCTAGGCCCCGTGTGGCAGAGCGAGAACGCCGCGGCCCGCGCACGAGCGGGCAAGGCTCTCGACGCCGGTGGAGTCGCGGCCTTCGGGCTGTCGGAGAAGGAACACGGCGCCGACATCTACTCCACCGACATGGTGCTGACCCCCAACGCCGATGGCACCTACTCGGCTACGGGCGCGAAGTACTACATCGGCAACGGCAACTGCGCCACCACGGTGTCGATCTTCGGTCGGATCGACGGCGTCGAGGGACCCGAGCAGTACGTCTTCTTCTACGCCGACTCGACCCACCCGGCGTACGAAGTGGTCAAAAACGTGGTGCCAGCGCAAATGTATGTCGCCGAGTTCCGACTCAACGACTACCCGGTCAACGCTGAGGACCTCCTCCACACCGGCGAGGACGCCTTCAGCGCCGCGCTGAACACCGTCAACATTGGCAAGTTCAACCTCTGCTTCGGGGGAATCGGGCTGGCCACCCATTCGTTCTACGAGGCGATCACGCACGCACATCACCGGGTCCTCTACGACAAGCCGGTAAGCGCCATGCCGCACATTCGGCGCATGTTCGTCGACTCCTACGCCCGGCTGATCGGGATGCGGCTCTTCTGCGATCGTGCCATCGACTACTTCCGCTCGGCCGGCCCCGAGGACCGGCGCTACCTCCTGTTCAACCCGGTCACCAAGATGAAGGCCACCACCGAGGCCGAGAACGTCATGCGCCTGCTGGGCGACATCGTCGCCGCGAAGGGTTTCGAAGCCGACAATTTCATCTCGCTCGCCAAGGTGGACGTGGCAGGACTGCCCAAACTCGAGGGCACCGTCGCGGTCAACCTGATGTTGATCGGGAAGTTCATGCCGGCCTACCTCTTCCTGCCCGAAGACCTACCTGAGGTTCCGGTGCGCCAAGATGCCGCGGACGACGAGTTCCTGTTCCGTCAGGGGCCAACTCGAGGCCTGGGCAAGGTGCGGTTCAGCGATTGGCGCAAGCCCTACGCCGACAGCGCCCATCTCCCCAACGTGGCCCGCTTCACCGAACAGGCCGAAGCCTTCGTTGAACTGCTCACGACCTCCGCGCCCGATGAGACCCAGATGACCGACATGGATCTGATGTTGAACTTCGGCGAACTCTTCACGCTCATCGTCTACGGCCAGCTGATCCTCGAACAGGCCGCCTTCAACAACGTGGACGACGATCTGGTCGACGTCACCTTCGACGTCCTGATCCGTGATTTCTCGAGCCAAGCGGTGGATCTGATGGGCAAACGAGGGGCCACCGCGGCGCAGCAGCAGTGGGCGGTCTCGGCCCTGCGCACCCCGGTTGTCGACGACGACCGATTCGAGCGCGTCTGGACCCAGATCGAACAGCTTTCCGGCGCCTACGAGATGAAGAACTGAGTCCACCTGAGTTCGCGGGGGACAAAGCAGAAACCCGCCTGGCCTGCAGATGCAGGTCAGGCGGGTTCCGTTCGCTCCCCCGACTGGACTCGAACCAGTAACCCTCCGGTTAACAGCCGAATGCTCTGCCAGTTGAGCTACAGGGGATCGGCCACTCATCGCTGAGCAGCGAGGCAAGGTTAGCAAGGGTGCTGCCCGGGTTGAAATCGGGATTCCCCCTAACGCTCATCATGCGCCTCACGAGGTCGTGACGTCGGCCTGAGCGATGGCTAAAGCCTCGCTCGCAGCCAAGGCGACAACGGGGTCCTCCGGGTCGACACCCTGGTCGTATTCGAAGAACCACGAGACCTCGGCGGAGCGCCCCGGAGGCCGCCGGGCCACGATTCGAACCCCACGTTTGCCGGCGATCGGAACATGCCGCTGCAGCACCACACTGGCCGTGATGCGTTCGCGAACCAATTGCAGAAGACGTCCTGGATCGGTCAGCGTGAACTCGTAGACCCTTCGAGGTAGGCCCCACTCGCCCAACTCGCTGACCCGCAGGACCTCCGATTCCTGGTCCCAGTCGGCCGCCTTGATCTGTTCCCATGGCACCCGCCCGGGAAGGTAGAACGCGTCGCGCGACCCACCGATCGTGATTGCCTCAGACCCCTGGTCAAGCATGGTCATGGCGTGCGCCCAGGCCAGGACCCGCTCCCCCTTGGCCACGTCGAGGGGCGGTCGGGAGGGCCACCCCCTCATTCGGTGCCCACTATCCGGTCGCGAAGAGTCCGTCGGTGCTGTTCGAGGGCGGCGAGTTCGCCGAACATTTTGTTGTAGTCGCCCGGGTTCTCCACGGGGTTGGTGCGTTGGAGTCGGGACTTCACCTGGGAGATACGGCGGATGGCGGTGAGTTCCATGAGTTTGAAGACATGGTGCGCGACGTACGCCGCGTCCGGTTCGCGGTCGGTCAGCAGTGGTTCCACCCCCAGTTCACTGACGGCTGAGGAGACCACGGGGTCCTGGGCGGCATCGCGAATTCGGGTGCCCCAGCCCGGGTCGTCGGCGCCAGCAGAGGCACCCCCTGCTGCGGCGACCAGATCCCAGACTGCCCGGTAGGTCGGGTGCGTGAAGTCGTTGGCGCCGATGTCAGCAGTGGTCCGGCCGACAGCGATGGGGTGCTGGATGATCAGCTTCAGGGTCTGGCGTTCCAGCGCGAAGCGCGGATCTCGAAGGTCCGGCAGTGCCTGTCGCGGGGGCTGCTGCGGAGCCGGCTCCTGGCGACCGGGAGCGGGTGCGCTGCGTTGGTCGTTGCCACGGGCGGGCTGCTTGGCTGCGCGGCGCACCTCAGTGCGGGCCTCGTCGACGTCGATTCCGATCATCTGAGCGATCTCTCGGGCGAAGGCATCGACCTTGGACTTGTCCCGGATGCTCGAGACCAGGCGGGCGCTCTCCCGCAGTGCATCCACCCGGCCGTCTGCCCGGTCGAGGTCGTACTTGGAGACCACGTTGCTCAGCACGAAGCGGTACAGGGGCACCCGACGGGCGATGAGCTCCCGGACCGCAGCGTCGCCCTCAGCAATTCTCAGCTCGCACGGGTCCTGACCCTCTGGGGCCACCGTGACGTAGGTCTGGGCCACGAAGTTCTGGTCGCCCCCGAAGGCACGCAGCGCTGCCTTTTGCCCGGCAGCGTCGCCGTCGAAGGTAAAGATCACCTCGCCACGGAATTCCTCATGATCGTTGAGGAACCGGCGCAGGACCCGCGAGTGATCATCACCGAACGCGGTGCCACACGTCGCCACCGCCGTCCCGACACCGGCCAGGTGACAGGCCATGACGTCGGTGTAGCCCTCCACCACCACGGCTTGGGACGACTTCGCGATCTCCCGCCGCGCCAGGTCGATGCCGTAGAGCACCTGGCTCTTCTTGTAGAGCGGGGTCTCGGAGGTGTTGAGGTACTTCGCCTCGATCTTGTCGTCCTCGAAGATCCGACGGGCGCCGAACCCGATCGTGTCGCCACTCGGGTCTCGGATGGGCCACAGCAGGCGACCTCGGAAACGGTCGTAGGCCGAGCGTCCCACCGCGATGAGCCCCGCAGTGACCGACTCCTCCTCGGTGAAACTCAGTTGACGCAGGTGACGCAGGAGCGCCTCACCATCACGGGGAGCGAAGCCCAGCCCGAAGGTGTCGGCGGTCTCCCCATCGAATCCACGCTCGGTGAGGAACTGCCGCGCCTTGGCCGCATCGGGAGTCAGCAGTTGCTGGGCGTACCACTCCTGAGCAGCAGCATTCACCTCGAGCAGCCGTCGCCGAGGCGGGCCTTTGGGCCGGTCGGGCGCCGGGCGCCCATCGTCTTCCTCACGACGCAGGACGATGCCGCTCTGATCGGCCAATCGCTCCACGGCTTCGGAGAAGGTCAGTCCGTCGATCTTCATCAGGAAGGAGATGACGTCTCCGCCTTCCTGGCAGCCGAAGCAGTGGAAGAATCCGCGGCTCGGCGTGACGTGGAATGACGGTGACTTCTCGTCGTGGAAGGGACACAGCCCCTTCATCGAGCCGCCGCCGGCGTTGCGCAACGTGACGTAGGAGGAGACGACCTCGTCGATCCGAGACTTCTCCCGCACCTGCGCTATGTCGTCCTCACGGATCCTGCCAACCACGAGGTGATCCTAGTCCGAGGTTCCGGCGGAGGTTCGGCACAGGCGTCGATGCCAGGAAACCGCGCTGGCGTCAGTGAGAGACGCGATCTGATCGATCATCACGCGCCGCTTCCCCGCGTCATCCGCGGCGTCGCGCCAATCGTCGGCGAAGGCCCGTTCCAGAACGTCAGGACCTCGGTCGAGCAGCACGACAGCAAGCTCGTGGAGCAGCTCTCGTTGTCGCTCCATCGCAGTCACCCGGTCCGCCGCCTGCATCACGTAATGGGCGGCGATCCCTTTCAGCACGGCGATCTCTAGGAGGGTTCGCTCAGGAACCACCAGGTCGGCTCGGTAACGAGCGAACGGCCCATCGCTTGCCGCGAAGGTCGCGGCCTGCACCGCTCCGCAGAAGCGGCCCACCAGGTCGCTGGTCAGGTTTTTCAGGGCCGCCAGGCTCCGACGGCTGCCGTCGTACGGCGTGCGGGGCCAGGATTCGATCGTCCGCAGCCCTGCGAGTACGTCGTCCAGGTCGCCGTCCTGAGCGTTGGGGAGGTACCACGCGCGCACCGTCTCCCAGACCGCTGCGGTGTCGAGCGCGGTGAGGTCGATGCGATCCGCGACGGTGCCGTCCTCGACGTCGTGCACCGAGTAGGCGACATCGTCGGCCAGATCCATGATCTGCGCTTCGAGGCATCGGCGCCTGGCCGGTGCGCCGGAGCGCATCCAGTCGAAGGCGACCCGGTCGTCGTTGTAATAGCCGAACTTGTGCGGGTCAGGACCCAGCCCACGGCTCCAGGGGTATTTCGTGCAGGCGTCGAGCGTCGCCCGGGTGAGGTTCAACCCCACCGACCGGCCGGCCTCGTCAAACGTCTTCGACTCAAGGCGAGTCAGGATGCGCAAGGTTTGAGCGTTGCCCTCGAAGCCGCCGATGGACTCACTCAGTGACGCCAACACCCGCTCTCCGTTGTGGCCGAAGGGCGGATGGCCCAGGTCATGGGCGAGGGCTGCAGTCTCGGCGAGGTCAGGTTGGCTGCTCAACGCCCGAGAGAGGTCACGGGCCACCTGAGCAACCTCGAGACTGTGGGTGAGCCGGTTGCGACCGAAGTCGTCCGAGAGCGGACCCACCACCTGGGTCTTCGCAGCCAACCGTCGCGTCGAGGCGGCATGCACCACCCGGGCGCGGTCCCGTTCAAACGGGATCCGTTCGGGGGCCACGACCCGCTTGGGGGGTTCCGGGACGATCCGCTCGACGGCGGCGTCGTCATACGAGCTCTGCACGGCGTCCATCATCGCGACCCTACTGTCCGTCGCGGACGGCGGATCGCGCGGTGGGTTCAGGGCGCCCAGGAACGGCGAAACCCCGTCGAGAGAGGCCGCTCACAAACAAGCGGCGATCTCCCCGACGGGGCCGACGACGAACGAGTAGGTCAGAAAGTCGACACGTGAACGTGGTCGTAGTGGTTGGCGGTGGCCGAACCACGGCTCGACATCCC
>CBDTZB010000001.1:0-24882 GCA_965364795.1 uncultured Nocardioides sp. | reverse complement strand
CGACGAGAACTCCTTCGTCCTTCAGTACGGCATCATGGTGCAGAAGGCCGACCACGTGGAGGACCCGGAGAAGATGGCCCGCAAGATGGGCGAGTTCATCGCGATCGGATTCGAGCAGGACGTCGCGATCTGGCGCAGCAAGGCCCGCATCGACAACCCGTTGCTCTGCGAGGAGGACGGGCCCGTCTACCAGTTGCGGCGTTGGTACGAGCAGTTCTACGTCGACGTCGCCGACGTGACCCCCGAGATGACTGACCGATTCGAGTTCGAGATCGACACCACCCGACCCAACGAGGTCTGGCGTGAAGAGGTCAAAGAAAACCTTGCCCGGCGCGAGGCCGCGAGCGAGCCCGCTACTCCCGGGATGCCTGTCTGATGGCACTCCCGCACCACGACGGACCCGGGCTTCGGCACGAGGTTCGACCCGACGTACGACTCGACGATGCTCCGATGACGCCGGTGGACTGCGCGACCTGCGGCGCCCATGTCCAGGCCCGCAAGAGCAGCTGGGAACAGACCACGATCCAGTGGTCCACCGAAGCGGTCGAGGCCTGCTTCGAACGTCGAACCACCACAGCACGACCCGGCCCGAACGGCGCCGCCTTCCTGGGGTGCACCGCCCTCGGTCAAGCCCTGCGCGAGGCCGCCGTCTCCGGAGCCCTCCCCGTCCTGGACGTTGATCCAGCACGTCAACGAAAGGAATCGGTATGAGCACGCACCTAGAGAAGTACGGACCCTGGGCCGTCATCGCTGGAGGCTCCGAAGGCGTTGGCGCCAGCTTCGCCCACCAGTTGGCCGAGGCAGGACTGAACCTGGTCCTCATCGCCCGCAAGCCGGAAGCCTTGGAAGCCACCGCCGCGGCCGTGCGTGAGCACGGGGTCGAGGTCCGCACCCTGGCTCTCGACCTCACCTCACCCACCGCGGTCACACAGATCGTCGAGGCGACCGCCGACCTCGAGGTGGGCCTGTTCGTATCGAACGCCGGCGCCAACAGCTACGGCCACTCGTTCCTCGACGGGGAGATGTCCGGCTTCCAGGGCGTCATCGACCTCAACATCACCACCCCCCTGGCGCTCATCCAGCACTTCGCTCGTCCCATGCGTGAGCGCGGTCGAGGCGGTCTGCTGCTCGTCGGCTCGATGGGCGGGTACGCTGGCGCCGCTCGCCAAAGCATCTACGGCGGAGCGAAAGCCTTCGTGCGGATCTTCGCGGAGAGCCTGTGGCTTGAGTTGCGCGACCACGGCGTCGACGTCCTCGAACTGGTCCTCGGCGTCACCCGCACCCCGGCCATGGAGCGCGCGGGACTCAACTTCGACATCCCCGGACTGATGATCGGCGAGCCCGACGACATCGCCCGGGAAGGTCTCGAGCACCTCAGCGACGGACCGGTCCGGATCGCCGGAGGCAACGGTCGCGCCGTCGAGAAGCGCAACGGGCCCGATCGCGCCAAGATCGTCCTCGGCGCCCACGAGGCCATGAAGCGACTGCTCCCGCCCGACGCGCAGTGACGCTGGTTGAGGTGCGAAGGCCGCCAAGGCCTGAGCCATCACGCTGGTTGAGGTGCGAAGGCCGCCAAGGCCTGAGCCATCACGCTGGTTGAGGTGCGAAGGCCGCCAAGGCCTGAGCCTCGAAACCACCCAACCCACCAGCCCAGATCCCCACGAGCGGAACCAGGTTTCGAGGCTCCTCGCTAGCGCTCGTCACACCTCAACCAGCGTCATCTCGAGGCTCACACAGCGTGCCGCTAGATCATCGCGAGCATCGGCCCGTTGGGAACCTGGATGTCGAGTTCAGTCAGCGCGGCTGCGTGGAAGACCGAACCGGGGACATGGATAGCGTGCACCATGCCCATGTGGCCGTCGCGCCAGAAACGCTGGATCGGGTTGTCCATCCGCATGCCGTTCCCGCCGCTGCGGGCCACGATTTCGTCCATCGCCCGAACGGCGCGCCATGCGGCGGCCACCTGGGTGCGCCGCGACGCCGCGCGTTGCGCCAGGTTGAGGGTCTCCCCCCGTGCGACCTGGTCGTAGATGCTGGTGACGTTTTCCAGCATGGCCGTGCGTGAGGCCTTGATCTCCTCGGCCGCGGCGCTGATCGCGAACAGCACGTAGGGGTCGTCCTTGATCTTGGTGCCGGTGATCTGGACGCGGGTGCGCTGGTAGGCCAGGTGTGCCGCGAGCGCACCTTCGGCGATGCCGATCACTGCGGAGGTGATGCCGAGCGGGAAGATCGTGGTGAACGGAACGGCGTAGGTCGGGTTGGTCCGACCGGACTCCCGCAACGCGGATCCGTCCATCATCGAGGAGAAGGGAACCGCGCGATAGTCGGGGATGAAGGCGTCCTTCACGACGACGTCCTTGCTGCCGGTGCCGCGCAGGCCCACGACGTCCCAGGTGTCCTCGATGATCTCGTAGTCCGAGCGCGGCAGGATCACGTGATAGTTCTGCGGCGGCATCGCCATGTCGCCGTTCTCGTCACCGAGGAAGGCGCCCAGGAAGATCCACTCGCAGTGGTCGGTCCCCGAGGAGAACTGCCAACGGCCATTGAAGATGTAGCCACCGTCGACCGGCTTGAGGATTCCCATCGGGGCGTACGGCGAGGCGACCCAGATCTCGTGGTCACTGCCCCAGACCTCCTCCTGGACGCGCGAGTCGCACAGCGCCATCTCCCAGGGGTGGACTCCGACGATGCCGGTCACCCAACCGGTCGCGCCGTCGAGTGAGGCGATCCGCATCGTTGCCTCAGCGAACTCGCGGGGGTGCGCCTCGGCGCCGCCGTACTCGGCGGGCTGGAGGAGTTTGATGGCGCCGACGTCGCGCAGGACCTTGGCCGCCTCGTCGGTGAGCTTCCCGAGCGTTTCGTTGACCGGACCCAGGGCTGCGATCTCCTCGGCACGCTCCTCGATCGCAGCCAGTGCTGGGCTGAGGTGCTTGGTGGTCATGGTGTTACCTCTCGCTGGGGTCGGCTCAGAAAGCTGTGCACGGTGCTCTCCCAGGCCTGCTTCTGTTCGATCATCGCCCAGTGGCCGCAGTTCGGGAAGACGTGTAGTTCGACATCAGGGATGGTGCGCATCGGCACCAGCGCCATGTCGAGAGGGCTGACCCGGTCGTCGCGGCCCCAGGTGATCAGGGTCCGAGCCTGGATCTTGTGGAGCATCGCCCAGTACGGCGCCTCGTTGCCCGCTTCGGACGCCTTCGCCATTGCTTCTAGGACTCCGCGGCCATACATCCGCTTTGCGCTGGCCAGGGTCGCCGGCTCGGTGGCTTGGGCCCAACGCTCCTCGATCAGCTTGTCGGTGATCAGGCGTCGGTCGAAGACCATCGACTCCAACCAGGAAACCAGTCGCTCGCGAGAGGGGTTTTCGGTGAACTCGACCAGGAGTCGCAGTCCTTCACCAGGGCCGGGGCTGAAGATGTTGCGCCCCATGCCGCCGACCGTCACCAGGCTGCCGACCCGGGTGGGTTCGGCGATCGCGAATCGGGTCCCGACCACTCCCCCCATCGAGTTGCCGATGATGTCGACGCGGTCCAGGGACAGGGCGTCGAGGAAGGCCTGCGCGGAGGGCAAAGCAGTCGCCAGTGGGTGGCGTTCGGTCGCTTCGCTGACGCCGAAGCCGGGAAACTCCAAGACCAGGCAGCGGAAGTCGGGGGCAAAGGCGGCGATGTTCTCGCCGAAGTTGCGCCAGCCGGTAACACCTGGGCCGGAACCGTGGAGCATCAGCAGGGGTGGGCCCTCGCCGATGTCGCGGTAGCGCAGGGCGCCGTACTCGGTGTCGATCGATTGGAGCTCCGGCACGGAAGACGTCATCGGACGTTGCGGCGCAGGGAGCCGCCGAAGCCGACGCCGAAGAGGTCCTGGCTGACCTCGCGGGCCGCGGCCACCACCAGTGGCGCCACTCGCTCCAACGGCATCTCGACCTGGCCGGCCAGGGAGATCGCTGCGACAGGTCCTTCGGGGCCGCGCACCGCGCAGGCAACCGATCCGATGTTGGCGAAGCACTCGCCACGCTCGAACGCGAGGCCGCTGCGCCCGCGGGTGCGGGAGAGCTCCTGGTGCAGGATGTCGAACTCTCCGATGAGGCAGATCGACTCCACCTCCTCGGCGGGCAACCAGGCCAGCATCGCCTTCCCGAGGGAAGTGCGGTGGGCCGGCATCCGGCCACCAACGCGTGAGGGCACGTCCTTGGCGAGGCGTCCGCCGATCTTGTCCAGGCAGTGCACGTCCCCGCCCTCGAGGATGGCGAGGTGCGCCACCAACCCGGTGCGCATCTGCAGTTCGTGCAGGACGGTCGCCGCAGACTCACGCAGGTGAAGGTCTCCGCGACCGCTACCGCCAAGGCCCAACGACCGGGCTCCGAGGAAGTAGCCAGCACAGGCGTGCTCGAGCCAGGACAGACCGACCAGTTGCTCCAGGATGCGGTGAGCAGTCGAGCGCGGCAGATGCGTGATCTGCGCGACCTGCTCGAGGGTAAGGCGGGTGGTCGGCGAATCGAAGGCGTCCATGATGAGCGTCATCCGCTCGACCATTGAGGGCGGCAAGCCCCGGCTCTGGGTGTCGGAGTGGACGTCCGCGTTGCTGAGCGCAAGTACTGACATGAAGGGCCCCCGCCTCTCGGTGGAAAACTGAAATGAATTCTAGTTTTGAAGTTAGCACGGTCACACGGGATCGGCTAGCCCCCTGCCAACACTATTTCCCGACCACCGGGAGGGGCAACGGCCGAGGGGCCCCTACCGCGGTAGTTGTAGGGCATGAAAATTGGCATCGTGAGCCCCGTTGTGACCCGTGTTCCTGGGTCCCATGGCGCCTGGGAAACCTCGGCCGGGATCACAGAACTGGCCCTCGTGGCCCGGACCGCTGACCAACTCGGCTTCGACCACCTGACGTGCAGCGAGCATGTCGCGGTGCCGACCGGAGTCGCAGAACAACGCGGTGGCACCTACTGGGACCCGCTGTCGACGCTGGGCTACTTGGCCGCCCACACCAGCCGCATCCGCCTCGCTACCCAGGTGCTGGTGCTGGGCTACCACCACCCGCTGGAGATCGCGAAGCGCTACGGAACCCTCGACCTGGTGTCGGGCGGCCGACTGGTTCTCGGCCTTGGTGTGGGCTCACTTGAAGAGGAGTTCGCGCTGCTCGACGCGCCGTTCGCCGGTCGGGGAGATCGGGCCGACGACGCGCTGGCCGCCCTGCGGGCAAGCCTGTCGCGGACCGACCCGGAGTATCACGGCACCCACTACGACTTCGCCGATGTCGTGGTCGACCCCTGCGCCGTACAAGCGCAGGTGCCGTTGTGGATCGGTGGTCGCTCGAAGCGCTCCCTGCGCCGAGCCGTGGAACTCGGCGACGGCTGGGTGCCCTTCGGATTGTCACTGGAAGACCTCGGCACCATGGTGGCTGCGGCCGACGTGCCGTCGGGTTTCGACGTCGTCCTTCCTGCTGGCCGGCCCCTCGACCCGTTGGGCGATGCCGACGGCGTGCGCTCACGACTGGAACGCCTCGACGCCGCGGGGGCGACGATCGTCAGCACGAACGTGCAGGCCACCAGCGTGGACCACTACTGCGAGCAGCTTGAGGCCCTGGCCGAGATCGGCGGTCTGTCATGAGTGATCTCGAGTCCCGGATCGCCAACCTTGAGACTCGGCTCGGACTGCTGGAGGACGAGCGCGAGATCGCCGCTCTCATCGCCTCCTACGGACCGCTCGTTGACGCCGGCGTTGCCGATGACGTGGCCGGGCTGTGGACCGAGGACGGCGTGTACGACGTCGACGAGCTCGTGATGAGCGGTCACGCAGAGTTGGCCGCCATGGTCCGCTCCCGCCATCACCAACAGTGGATCGAGTCCGGCTGCGCCCACTTCCTGGGCCCCGTGCACGTGACTCTTCGCGGCGACGATGCTGTGGGGATCTGCCACTCCTTGATGGTCGTGCGCACGGACGGCGAATTCGTCCTGCGCCGCGCTACCGCGAACCACTGGGAGTTGAGCCGTACGCCGACCGGCTGGCGCACCGTCCGGCGGACCAGTCGCGTGCTGGACGGTCGCACCGAGGCGGTCGATCTGTTGATTTCCGGGGTACGGGGCGAGCCCGCCTCCTGAATCGTGTCCGGCGGCTCAGACGGCCAGGAACACCGAGCCGCCCGCCGCCACGAGGAGAGTGGCCAAGACGACGATCCGGAACACCTCCGGCGAGAACTTCCCGAACAACCGGTCTCCCCAGGCCCAGCCCAGGGGGACTCCGACCATCCCGCTCAGCGCCAGAACCACGATCTCGAGGTTCACCCGACCTACGAGGACGAAGGCCAGCACCGCTGCCACGTCCTGGCCCTGGAAGACGCGCTGCAGGGTCCCTCGCGTGACCGCAGGGGAAACCTGCATCGACTGCAGAGTGAGCACCAGCGGGGGTCCGTTCAGACCGGTGGACGTGAGGAGCGCCCCGCTCGCCACCCCTGCTCCCCATTGAGCCTTCACCCCCGACCCGAGTCGCACCCGTAGCGCCAGGGCCACCACCAGGGTTGTGATCACGACGGCGATGACGATCCGTAGCGCTTGCTCCTCCAGCCCGATGAGCGCGACCAGCCCCAGGGGCATGCCCACCAGCCCGCCCACGATCATCCGCTTCGCGGGGGCGCGCAGAATGTGTGCGCGTTCGCGTCGCGCGGCGATGGTGGTCAGCCCCAGGCCCACCATGGTCACGACGATGACGGTGTCAACCGGGTCGACCACGATGGACAACAGGGGCACGGCGACCAGCGCGAAGCCGAATCCGGTCACCGCCTGCACCGATGAGGCCAACGAACAGACAGCGATGCTCACGGCCATGAGGAGCAGCAGAGTCATCCGAACACCTGCGATTCACCGGACCACTCGAAACACGACCTACGCATCCCTCCACCATCGCTGATCAGCTCAACCATCTCGCCTACCGGTCCCGCTGAGCAGGCTCCCCGCCCACCTCGGCGAGCCATTCCAGGCACCGTGACCCAGTGTGGCGCTGCAGCGCCCGACCTTCGAGAAGGAGAACCAATGCGATCGATCATTGTGGGTGTCGACGACAGCCGGACCGCCAAGCGAGCCGCCAAGGTGGCAGCCCAGTTAGCCCGCGACACCGGTGCCGAGCTCACCGTGGTGTGCGCCTACGCCCGCGAACGCGCGGTCGAATTCGAAACCAGCAGCGACCACTGGCACCTGACCGCATCAGGGGTTTTCGAGGCGACCGCTGAGCGGATCGCTGCTCAGATCGCCCCCATCTGCCCCGGCACCAAGATTCGCGGCGTCGCTATTGAGGGCAAGCCGGCCGACGCCTTGTCCGAGGCCGCCGAGCGCTTCGACGCCGATCTGATCGTCGTAGGTAACAAGCGGGTGCAGGGTCCTGGCCGGGTCCTGGGCAGCATCGCCACAGCGGTGGCCCGTCAGGCACCCTGCGACGTCTACATCGCTCACACGACCTGACCCTGGTCGGCCCTACCCGTCATGCCACTGAGTGGGAGTTCTCCACGCCGAGACCCTTGACCTCTCCCTACGGTGATCTAAAGCACAGGTGACTCGGTCGACCTGCAGGCGCAGGCCTGTCCCATGCATTCGCTACAACCCCATGCATCCGCACCAACCAGGAGGAACAGTGAAGAGTCCAATCCCTATGCGCAGTAAGTGGGCCGCGCTTGCATGCGCGGGCGCACTTGCCCTCACCGGTTGCGCGAGCGACGGCGGAGATGACGGCGACAAGTCCGGCCGCGGATCCGAAGGCGCCGACCAGACGCTCTTCACCACCGGCCTGGTCAACGTCGACGACTCCGGAGAGCCCACCCAGGGCGGCACCCTGCGGGTCGTTGAATACAGCGAGGCACGCACCCTGAACCCGACCCAGACCTACGCCACCGGCGCGACGGGCCTCATCGTGATGGCCTCGGTCTACGACACCTTGATGCGCTACGACGCCGCGTCCAAGAGCTACGAGCCGCAGCTGGCCGAGTCCCTCGAGAGTGACGACGACACCACCTGGACGCTGAAGCTGCGCGAGGGTGTCACCTTCACCAACGGCAAGCCCCTCGACGCCGCCGCAGTCAAGGGCAGCATCGAGTACTACGTCGCCAACTACGGATTCCGTGGCGACCAGATGAACGCCAACGGAGCCGAGATCGAGGTGACCGACGCCAACACGGTGACGTTCACGTTCAACAAGCCGTGGGCTTCCTTCCCGAACCTGCTGTCGGGAGGCATCGGCCTCATCATGGCCCCCCAGGCCTACAAGAACCCCGAGAAGTTCCAGCCCATCGGCGCTGGCCCCTTCAAGCTGGAGGCCATGCTCCCCGGCGAGAAGACCACCGTCGTCGCCAACGAGGACTACTTCAACGGCCGACCCAACCTCGACTCGATCGAGTTCCTGCTCCTCGGGACCGACCAGGCGAAGTTCGACTCGCTTGAGGGCGGCGAAGCCGACGTGGTCTACCTGCGTCAGGATGACGTCGTCAAGAAGGCCTTCGACCAGGGCGCGTCCGGTGCGGTGACTGCGGTCAGCGGCACCCGGATCCTGAACCTCAACGCTCGTGAAGGCACGCCCACCAGCGACGTTCGCGTTCGCCAGGCCATCAGCCTCGCCTTCAGCGCCGACACGTGGATGCAGCGCGTGGTCGACTCCGACGACCTGGCCAGCCGCGAATTGATGGATTCCTTCTCGACGTGGAACACCGACGTTGCCGAGGTTGAACAGGACATCGAGGCCGCCAAGAAGCTCGTGGAAGAGGCCAAGGCCGACGGCTTCGACGGCAAGCTCCGCTACCTCTCGCCCTCCGACACCCAGTCGCAGGCCGGAGCCGTGGCCACCCAGGCCATGCTGGAGAACGTCGGCTTCTCGATCACCCTCGACCCCGTGAGCAACGTGGCCGACCAGGTCCAGAAGATCTACATCGACGGCGACTTCGACATCGCCTCCGGCGCGACCAGCCTCCTGGACAACGACCCGTACAGCGGCATGTTCAGCCCGCTCTACAGCACCTCGGTCTCCAACCCGGGCCGCTACGCCAACCCGGAGATGGACGCGCTGCTCGACGAGCTCGCGGCCGCGCACTCCCCCGAGGAAGGCATGGAGACCATGTCGGCCATCGAGGAACTGTGGAAGGAGGACGTCCCCTACATCAACGTTTCCGGCGGCGCCTTCTTCAACGTCTGGGCCGAGAACGTCCACGGCGTGAAGTCGACCACCGAGACCGCGATCCTCTTCGACGAGGCCTGGATCTCCGAGTGACCCAGCGTCGCTGAAGCGACGCGACAAGTAGTAGGCCAACGGGCCCCGATCTCCTCTGGAGGTCGGGGCCCGTTGCTGTGCACGCGCCATGGGTCAGACGGGAGCTGAACCCTCGCGTGAGCGCGCAAGTTCCTCGAAGGCAGCGACGACTTCTCCCGAGTGGCGACGCGCCCCTGTCTGGAGGTATTCCATGGCGCGCAACGATGCCTCGTGGGCCTCGAGGCTGGATCCCGCGACGCAGTCCTCAACGACTCGGCAGAAGTAGTCGTGCTGGTGAGCATCAACAAACGTGT
This sequence comes from uncultured Nocardioides sp., assembly GCA_965364795.1. Taxonomy (GTDB): domain Bacteria; phylum Actinomycetota; class Actinomycetes; order Propionibacteriales; family Nocardioidaceae; genus Nocardioides. Next base: position 15,350 of record CBDTZB010000001.1, on the reverse strand, counting down.
AGTGCACACAGACGTCGGTATGGCCGCCGATGAGGATGAGGGTCTCTGCCCGTAGTCCCTTAAGGAGGATCTCCAAATCGGTTCCGAAGAAGCAGGAGTAGCGACGCTTGCGGATGACGTAGTCGTCGGGGCGGACGCCGAGGTTCTGTGCAATATCGGTGCCCGGATCACCTTCGAGAAGATGAATGCCTTCGTCGCCGTCAAGTTCGCGACCGAAGTCGACGAGGTCGCGCCGATGGGCCTCTTGAAAGAAGACAACCGGGACGCCGCATTCACGAGCCTTGGACACCAACGCCGGGGCCCGGTCCATGGCTTCCGCGTAGCCAGGCATGAAAGGGATGCTGGACTCGCCGGGGGTGGCTGAGCCGCCGCCCTGGATGTCGATGACGACCAACACCGGCCGTCCCTCGATGAGGTCGCGTGGGGTCTTGGTCTGCATTCGGCTCCTCCGGTAGAGATCACTCATCGCTTGCTGCGGGTGAGTCATCGCCTTCGAGCTGAGCCTATCGCCTTGGACGGGTCCGGAACCGGCGTTACAGAACCGGGTGGTGGCAGGCGATGAACTGCTGGGGTCGCACTTCACGCAGCTCAGGCTCAGTGGTCGTACAGAGGTCGGTGGCCAAGGGGCAGCGGGTGCGGAAGCGGCATCCGGACGGCGGCGTGATCGGGGAGGGCAACTCCGTGGCAGCCGCGGAACTCGCAGCCTCCATGTCCTCAGCGCCGGGGATCGAGGCCAGGAGCATCCGGGTGTACGGGTGAGCCGCCTTCGTCGCGATGTCGTCGGAAGGCACCACCTCGCACGTTTTGCCGAGGTAGAGCACCATCACCCGGTCGCTGATGTTCTTGACCACCGATACGTCGTGGGCGATGAAGATCATGCTGAGGGAGTACAGCTTTTTGGACTCCTCGAGCAGGTTCAGGATCTGAGCCTGGACCGAGACATCGAGGGAGGAGACCGGCTCGTCGCAGATCAGGACGGTCGGGTTCATCATCAGCGCCCGAGCGATACAGATCCGCTGGCACTGGCCCCCCGACATCTCGTGGGCTCGCCGGTCCCACACGACATCCGGGTCGAGGCCCACGGCGGTCAGGGTGTCTCGGGTGAGCTTCTCCTTCTCCTCCTTGGTTCCGTCGAAGCCCCAGATCGACAGGCCTTCAGCGACGAGGTCCTTGACCTTGCGGCGCGGGTTCAGAGAGGAGGTGGGGTCCTGCATGATCATCTGCATCTTGGCGCGGGCCTGACGCAGCTCGCCCTTAGCGAGGCCGGTCAGCTCACGATCCTCGACGGTGACGGTGCCGGAGGTCGGCGAAGGCAGTTGCATGATGGCGCGCCCGGCAGTCGACTTGCCGCAACCGGACTCGCCCAGGATTCCGAGGGTCTCACCGGGCAGAAGGTCGAAGTTCATCCCCGAGACGGCATGCACCTTGAGCCCCTTGCGCAGGGGAAACTCCACGACAAGGTCGTTGACGCTGAGGACCGGGTTCTCCTCCGGACGCAGGTGCGCGGTGCCGCTGCCAGCCATCAGTTCACTTCCTTCGCACGTGCGGGCTTCTCGGAAGTCGGCACGACCCCAGAGGTGAGGAGCGGGAAGTGGCACGCCACGACGTGCGGGTCCTGGGGCTTCCCGTGGTCGATCAGCAGCGGGACCTTCTGGGAGCACAGGTCCTGAACGTGTTGACACCTCGGTGCGAACCGGCAGCCCGGAGGCGGATCGGTCATATCCGGAGGAGTCCCGTTGATCGCCCGCAGCACAGTGTGCGGCGGGTCGTCGAGCTGCGGGATGGAGGCCAACAGCGCCTCGGAGTACGGGTGGCCGGGTTCGGCGAAGACCGACTTGGTTCGGGCCGCCTCGGCCACGCGACCGGCGTACATCACCTGGACCCGGTCGGTGCGACCCTCGACTGCGCCGAGGTCGTGGCTGATCAGCAGGGTCGCCATGTTGAGGCTTTCACTGAGCGAGGTGAGCAGATCGAGGATCTGCTTCTGCACCGTCACATCCAGCGCGGTGGTCGGCTCGTCGGCGATGAGCAGATCAGGGCCGCAGCACAGGGCCATGGCGATGACCACGCGTTGACGCATCCCACCGGAAAGCTCGTGGGGGTACTGCGTCATCCGTCGGGTGGGCTCGGGGATGCCGACCTGGGTCAGCAATTCGATGGCGCGTTCGTTGGCGGCTGCGGTGTCCATCTGGAAGTGCAGGCGCAGCGCCTCGGTGATGTGGACACCGATGCGCTTGACCGGATTCAACGAGGTCATCGGGTCCTGGAAGACCATGGCCACGGTGGGGCCCCACAACTTGCGACGCTCCTTGGCGCTCAAGGAGTGAATGTCGTGTCCGGCGATCCGGACGGTCCCGGTGATCTTGGTGGTGGCGTTGGCCGAGATGAGGCCCATGATCGTGCGCCCGAGCACCGACTTGCCGGAGCCCGACTCCCCCACGATCCCGAGGACTTCGCCCGGCTTGAGAGATAAGGAGACTCCGTCGACGGCTTGGAGCAGCCCGCGTGAGGTGGTGAAGGTCGTGTGCAGATCCTCGACCTCGAGGATGTTCTTCTCACTCATAGCTTCGCGCCTCTATTGTCCCAGCGTTTTTGGGCTTTCTCGCCCAAGAGATTGAACGAGAACACGGTGAGGAACAGGAAGATCCCCGGCACCAGTAGGACGTGGGGGTATTCCTCCATCACGTTGCCCTGAGCCTCCGCAATCATGTTGCCCCAGGTGGGCTCCGGTGCCTTGATGCCGAGTCCCAGGAAGCTGAGCGATGCCTCAGCCACGATGAGCACGGAGATCAGCACGATCACCAGCGAGAAGACCGGCAGCATCACGTTAGGGACCAATTCGCGCAGCATCACCCGCATCCGGGTGGCCCCCATGGCCCGCGCTGCGAGAACGAACTCGCGTTGAGCAAAGCCGATGGTGTTGGCGCGCGAGAGGCGCACCATGCTCGGAATGGTCAGCAGTGCCAACGCGAAGGCGATGTTGCGAAGCTTCGGCTCCAGCACAGTGCCCAGTGCGATCAGCAAGATGAGCGGCGGCACAGCAAGCAGGGCGTTGGTGAAGACTCCGATCACGCTGTCGACGCCCGCCCGGAAGTAGCCGGCAACCACACCGATGGAGCCGCCCACGAGGGCGCCGATGGTGACGGCCATCAGCGAGATCGCCAGCGAGGTGCGGGCTCCGTAGATGGAGCGGGCCAACATGTCGAGGCTGAAGTTGTTCGTCCCCAACGGGTGGGAGGACAGCAACTGCGGAGTCTGGTAGTTCGGATCGTTGATTGCGCTGGCGGCGTTGACGTGCTCGCCCAGCGGCAACACGGGTGCGAGCACCGCGGCACCGATCAGGAGCACCAGCCAGATCACGCACAGTCCGAACACGACATCGGGCTTGTTGCCGCGGATGGCCCAGATGACCTTGGTGAGTCCCGAGATGGTCAGGCCCACGCCGACCAGGACCAGCAGCGCCTTAAGGAAAAGCACCAGGGCCGGCGTCGACCACCCGAACACCATCAGAGCCAGACCGGCGACCAGGAGACCCGAACCGATTCCGGCCATCCGTCCGGCACTGGAACCGGTGCCGGCCAGGGGCATGTGCTCAGGCGTTGACACGGCGGGTCCTCGGGTCGAGATAGCCATAGGAGAGGTCGATGGCCGCGTTGGCGACCACGTAGATGATCGCGATCACGAGCACGGCTCCTTGAACGATCGGGAAGTCACCCTGGTTGGCCGAGTTGACGATCAGGGTTCCCATGCCGGGTAGGGAGAAGAGGTATTCGACGATGACGGTGCTCCCGATGAGTTGACCCAGGCTGATGCCCAACAGGGTCACCAGCGAGAACGAAGATGGCCGGAGGGCATCGCGCAGGAGGATCCGCCAGGGCGGCATGCCCTTGGCTCGTGCGGCGAGGATGTAGTCCTCGTGAAGGGTCTGGATCAGGTCGTTGCGAAGGACCCGGGTGAACAGGGCCAACTCCATCAGCGCGATCGTCGCTGCGGGCAGAATCGCGTGATAGATGTTCTGCGCCGGATTCTCACTCAGCCGGACCCATTGAGCCCGAGGGAACCAGCCCAAGCTGTTGGCGAACACCGCGATCAGGAGTAGCCCGGCGAGGAATGACGGCACCGAGAGGATGGCGAACATTGTCGCGCCGACGGCGCGGTCTACCAGTCCACCCTCGTTGGCCGCGCTCCACATCGCCAGGGGTATCGCCAGCACCAGGGCGAAGGTCAGCCCCATCAGTGCCAGTTGCGCGCTGACGGGTAGCGCTCGCGCTACCCGGTCCAAGACATCGTTCTCGGGCGGGAACAGCGACTGCCCGAGATCACCGGTCACCGCGTTGCCCAACCACTCGCCGTAGCGGACGACCACGTTGCCCTCAAGGCCGAGCTCAACCCGCTTGTCGGCGTACTCCTCGGCAGTGCGGCCTTCACCCAGGATGGCGACAGCCGGGTCGCCCGGTAGGAGCGAGCTCAGCATGAAGACACCGAAGCTGACCAAGAGCAGCACCGCCACCAGCTGGCTCAGACGGGTCACCAACGAACGCATGCTCGCGCTCCTCGCCGTCGTGATCGACGTTGTGCTGCTGACATCCGGGGCATCCCTTCAATGACGGCCGGTATGACCTGATCAGGAAGGCTAGATGCTGTGAAGTGGAGCACACCGAGGCTTCCCACTCACTGGGAGCCTCGCGTGGGGAGGGCTTGGAGGCTAGCCACCACGGCCGAGAACTCTTCCTCGTCATCGGGCGAGTCCGGGACTTTCACGATGATGGCGTCGCAGCGGCCGGCGTACCACTTGCCAAGAAGGGCGGGGAGTTCTGCGTAGGTGCCGACCGGAAACAGGAGGTCGATGACGCCGTCGGTGAGCACCGACTCCAAGCCGCTCCAATCCCCCACCTGCGCCATCGCCGTCAACTGCTCGCTGATCTCCGCAAGGCCGAACAATTCGAGTTGTCGAGCGTAAGCGGGGGTGGCGTAGAGGAAGCCCGAAGTTTCGCGTTGAGCCTCCCTGGCCCGCACCACGTCCGCCTCGGTGCGTCCGGTCACTGGTTGAGCGTTAGCCACCACCGCAGGGCCCCGGTCGGACCGGCCGGCCTTGGCCGCCCCCTGCTCCAGAGCAGGGCGGATTCGTTCGTCGATGAAGCGGGGATGTGAGGCCGCTGGGTGACACACGATCCCGTCCGCGATCTCGCCCGCGAGCGCACACATCTGAGGGTTGATCCCGCCCGTCCAGATCGCTGGTGGTGAGACGTCGAGCGGACCGGGGTTGAAGAAGGGCTGCAGCCGGTCGAAGCGATAGTGCGGGCCCTCGTGGTTCAGATCCTCACCGGACTGAAAGGCCGAGAAGATCGCTCGCAACGACAGGACGTAATCCCGCAGTTGCGTGACGGGGTTCTCCCAGGTCGAGGAGTATCGGCCCACGATGTTCCCGCGCACCTGGGTTGCCAGCCCGAGATCGAACCGACCTGAGGAGAACTTCGCGAGGTCCCAGGCTGAGTACGCCGTCACCATCGGGCTGCGTGGAAAGGCGACGACCATGCTGGTGCGGACCCGGATCTTCTCGGTGTGTTCCAAGGCCAGCGCACTGATCACGAACGGGTCGTGAATGGTTTCGGACACGTGGAGCACGTCGAAGCCCAGCCGTTCGGCCTGAGCGGCTCGCGCAGCAACCTCGGAGAGCTGAGTGTCAGCGGGAAGAGTCGCGACGACGTCCATAGAGTCTCCATCTGCTCATTGCCACCGGGCACGCATGCGCTCGGGGACCAACGAGTATCACGCGAGGTCGCGGACCGCTCCCATCGCTTCGTCGAGCAGGTCAGCCAGGATTGCCCCTTCGGTCTCCGCCCACAGTTGCTGAGTCGACTCCAGGCAGGCGATCGCCGAACCTGCCACGGCCACGGCTCGGGGGTCCGGCCCAGTGCCGCGGCGACGTGGCAGTCGTTCGGTGACCTCCGGCGCGAGAAGCTCCACCCACCGCCGCCGGCGTTCGACCAGCACCGAACGCAGCGCCGGTTCGTCACGAAGCATGAGGAGCAGCGGACGGGTCGCCTCAGCGTGCTGCTCCTGGAGATTCACGGTGACGTCGAAGGCGCGACGAAGGGCGATCCAGGCCGCCTCGGCGGTCGGTCGTTCCTGCAGCGCCTGGGCCACCGCTCCCCCGGTCCTGTCGAGCCGCTCGAGGACCAACTCGTCCTTGCTCTCGAAGTAGCGGAAGAAGGTGCGCCTCGACATGCCTGCCACTTCGGCCACCTCATCAACGGTGGTGGCGGCGTACCCCTGGGAGGCGAAGAGCAGCCAGGCCTGGCTGGAAACTTCATCGCGCACCGCCTCACGGGCTCGTTCGCGCAGCGTGGGCAGACCGGTCATGGCTGAAGCCTAGCAAGAAAACGGCACTGACTGTCGAAAGTGGCACTCGGTGCCACATTGGTTTAGAGTGCCCAAATGACTGCCACCTCCGTCGGCTCCCCCGCCGTCGCCCCCACCTCTACGCGCGCCACGCTGGAACTGATCGTGGTCGGCGTCGGGGCCCTGGTCGTCTCCCTCTCCCAGACCCTACTCATCCCGGTGATCTCCACGCTGCCAGTCGAGATCGGCACCTCGGCCACCAACGTCACCTGGCTCCTCACCTCCACGCTGATGGCCGGCGCCGTCTCGGTGCCCATCATGGGACGTCTCGGCGACATGTTCGGCAAGCGTCTGATGCTCATGGTCGCCCTGGGCGCAATGGTGGTCGGTTCCCTCATCACCGCCCTGACCGACAACATCGGCGTCCTGATCTTCGGGCGCGCGATCCAAGGCATCTCCCTGGCGGCCATTCCGCTGGGCATCAGCCTGCTGAGCGTGATCATGCCGAGGGAACGGGTTGGCTCCTCGATCGCCCTGATCAGCGCGATGCTCGGCGTTGGCGGATCGCTGGGTCTCCCCCTCGCCGGCTTCATCGGCGAACACTTCGACTACCACGCGCTGTTCTGGATCACTGCTGTTGCGGGCTTCGCCTCCCTGGTCGGGATTCTGCTTCTGGTGCCCGAGGCGCCGGGTCGCAGTGGCGGACGCGTGGACTACGTCGGATCGGCGCTGATCGCGGCAACGCTGATCGCACTCCTCCTGCCGCTGACCCAGAGTGCGACGTGGGGGTGGAGCGATCCCCGCATCGCCCTGTTGCTGCTCACGTCGTTGGCCCTTCTGCTGGTCCTCGGTTGGTCACAGACCCGGATCAGAGAGCCGCTGGTCGATCTCAAAGCGTTGGCCAAGAAGCCGATCATCATCACCAACCTGGCTTCGATCCTCTTCGGCTTCGCCCTGTTCGCCTCGCTCATCGGGACCGCGTCGTACGTCGTGGCGCCTCCCTCGACGGGCTACGGCTTCGGCTCGAGCCTGATGGTCGGCGGCTTAGCGATGCTCCCCGGCGGAATCGCCATGCTCCTCTTCTCTCCGGTGGCGGCGCGGATGATCAGCACGCGCGGCGCCCCTCAGACCTTGGCGCTGGGCGCGATGGTCGTGAGCGTGGGTTGGGTCGGTCGTATCGTCTTCACCGACTCGCTGTGGCAGGTCGTGGTCGGCGCGACCTGCATCGGCATCGGCACCGGCATCGGGTACGCCGCGATGCCCTCGCTGATCAACAGCTTCACCCCTCCGTCGAAGCTGGGGGCCGCCAACGGACTCAACACGCTCTTCCGCAACCTCGGCAGCTCGTTGGCCAGTGCGGCCGGAGGCGCGATCCTGGCCGCTGACGTGGTGCTCGTCGACGGCTTCGCGGCGCCGTCGTTGACGGCCTACCGCCAGTTGTTCGCGCTGTGTTGCATCGCCTCGATCGGGGCAGCAGCCCTGATCCTCCTCATCAAGCGTCCGGAAGCGGGCTCACCGACCGACTAGGCACGGCTGTAAAGATGATCGGGTGCGTCGTGCCATAGCCCCCTTGCTTGCGCTGACCGTCGCGCTGGTTCTGGCTGACTCGGCGGTCGTGACGCTTGCGTTGCCCGACATCCTGGTGGAGTTGGATGCCTCCGTCTCTCAGGTCGCCTGGGTCCTCATCTCCTACAACCTCGTGCTGGGCCTCATCGTCGTCCCTGCCGCGGCGGGGTTGGCTCGCACGTCACCGCGCGTCGTAAGCGCTGTGGGGATCGCAGCCTTCGCCGGCGCTTCGGCGTGGTGCGCGGTGGCCGGCTCGATCGATGTGTTGATCGCGGCTCGCTGCGTTCAGGCTCTCGGCGGCGCGCTGGCTTTGGTCGGCTGCTTGGAACTTCTGGTGGATCAGTGGGGTGAACGCCGCGGCGTCACGGCGTGGGTCACCGCGGGAGTGGTCGGCACGGCGGTCGGCCCCGTAGCGGGTGGGCTCCTGACCCAGGCGATCTCCTGGCAGGCGATCTTCATCGTGCAGGTGCCCTTCGCAGTCCTGGCGGTGCCGGCTGCGCTGGCCGCGGGCGTCGTGAGCCGGGCACCTCTCGCCGCTGCGACGCGGCATCGGCCCGCCTTGCGGGCCAATCTGACTCTGGCCCTGTTGTCGGCGGCGCTGACTGCGGCGCTGTTCCTTCTGGTGTTGTTGCTGGTCCAGGGGTGGAGCCGCTCACCGGCGGTCGCCGCGATGACGGTGTCAGTCGTCCCTCTTGCAGCCCTCGCGTCCCGACCTCTTGCTCGCCTGACGCGGGCATCGGCCGACCTCGAGGTCGTAGTGGGTTGTTTCCTGATTGCCGGCGGGCTGGCCGGGTTGGCACTTCTCCCCTCTGCCCATCTGGCGTGGACGGTCGGACCCCAGGCGCTGGTTGGTCTCGGGCTCGGTTTGAGCGTCGACCGGCTCGCCGCTCTGGCGATGCAGCAACGGCTGCCCCGGTCCGAGCACGCGGCGTGGACCATCAGCGCGCGTCACCTCGGCGTCGTGGTGGGACTGGCCATTTTGACGCCGGTCTTCACCGCCGATCTCCAGGAGGCGCAGCAACCTGCGGAGCAGGCCATCACGGCGTTGATCATCGACGCTCCGCTGGAGGCTCAGGACAAGATCGACGTCGCCGGGGCCCTCGGTCGAGAGTTGAAAGCCCAGGCGGGTCAGATCCCTGACCTGACCCGCGCCTTCACCCAGGTGGAGGTCGATCCGCGCGACCAGGCAGCCATCGCGGAGCTTGAAAGCGACCTCGAGGAGCAACTCGAGCGTGCGGCGACCCGCGCCTTCCGCGACTCGTTTCTCATCGGTGCGGGCCTAGCGTTGCTGGCTCTCCTGGCCGCTATCGCTTCGCGGAACAGGAGGGTGACGTGACCGGGCGCGCGCGCACCGCCGTACTCCCCGGGCTCGCGCTGGTCCTCGTCAGCGGCGTACTCACGATCCAACTCGCCAACGGCGGGGGGACCTTCGAGCCCCTGCGGCCGGCGGACCCCTGCACCGAGCGGGTTATCGTCTCGCAGTCGTCAGGGATCGACGCCTTGACCGAGATCCTGGTCCTCCGGGGCCTTGACAACGCCGCGTGCCGGCTGGGGACCAGCCGCGAGGCCCTCACCTTGGATATCGCCCAGTCGCGGGACCGATCCGACGCAGAGATCGATGCGCTCCGCCGGGGCCTGACCGAGGCGATTGGGCAGATGGAAGCCGACGGTTCGCTCCCCCCAGCCTCGGAGTTCGTCGAGGAGTCGCTCGACAACGCGGACCTCAACCGGTTCCTCGAGGCTGCGATACGAGCCCTGCCGGAATCCTTCATCGACTCCGCCCTGAAGACTGACGACGTCTTGGTTCGCGCTATCGCCGACCTGGATCTGCGGACGGTGTTGGCCAACCTCGACAACCAACGCGACCTCAACGCTCAGATCGAGGCCGCTATCACTCAGGCCGTCAAGGACTCGCTCGCTGCCCGGGTGCGCGGCTTGGTCTGATGGAACGCCGAACGCCGACGAGCTGTGGCTCGTCGGCATTCGGTTATTGGGCTACCAGCTCAGCAGTTCTGGTTCACCTTGTTCTGCGCGTTCTTCTGAGCAGCCTTGGCCACCTTGAGGCCCTTGGTGGACCTCTTGACCTTGACCCTGGCCTTCTTCATCTTCTTCTTGGCGGTCTTGACCTTCTTCGCGAGCTTGGCCTTCTGAGCCTTGCTGCCGTTCTTGGCCTTCTTGACCTTCTTGACCTTCTTCAGCACCTTCTTGGCCTTCGACTGCTTCTTCTTCGCAGCCTTCGACTTCTTGGCGAACGACTTCACCTGTCCCTGTGCCTTGGCCAGATCGGCCTCGGCCTGGATGCAGGATGCCGAGGTCGGAGGAGTGACCGGCCTCGTGTCGACCCCGAAGGTGCGGGTAGCGGGCGTCGCGTCGGTGTTGCCCAAGACGTCGATAGCTCGGACGGCGAAGGAATGATCACCGTTGCTCAGCCCGGCGATCGTCGCGGGGCTGGTGCAGACGCTGAACGCAGCACCGTCGACGCTGCACTCGAACCGATCGGTGTCCCCGGCCGGGGCCCCAACGAACTCGAAGACCACCGACGACTCACGCACGACCGTCCCCTCCGCAGGTCCCGAGGTGATGGTCGTGTCAGGAGCTGTCGTGTCAGGGTCTGCCACCGTCGCCGTCTCCGACGAGGTGGCCGCACTGTCCAGGAGCCCTGGCGCCGAGGCCAGGACTCTCACCGAGAGCTTCGACCCACGGTCAGCCGCCACCACGGTGTACGACGCAGTGTCGGCCCCCGAGATCTCGCCGCCGTCGCGAAGCCACTGATAGGCGCGGTCCACATTCTGCGGGTTCCAGACGTCACCGTCGGTGGTCAGCGTGTAGCCGACCGGTGCATCTCCGGTGACCATCGGAAGGCTGAGGTTCCGGACCGACCTGATCCCTGCCCGGTCGTAGATCAGCGTCTCAACGCTGGTCGATTCACCGACGGCCACGGGGATGAAGGCCTGGTCAGCCGGTGACGTCGATAGGACGCCACCGTCCACACCTGTGAAGAACTGGGCACCGGCAGCGCAGTTGATGACGCGCAGTCGGTAGTTGCCCGCGGAGAGGCCTCCGATGAAGAAGCGGCCCATCTGGTTCGTCCGGTCGGTGCGGGTGACCAAGCGGTTGCTGCGAGTGAAGGCTTGCACCTCACATCGTTTGGCAGCGCGACCGTTCTGATAGACGAGGCGGCCGGTGATCCGACCACCTCAACCAGAGTGGCGTTGATGCCCTGGACCAGAACCCCATCGTTGGCGATCGTCACCTGGGTCGCACCTGCTGCGCCCTGCGCTTCACCGACTCCGTCGTAGATCCGCGGAGCGGAGAAAGCGACGCCGCTGACCCGGTTGAAGGTCACTCGGTAGGAGCCCGCTCCAAGACCGCGCACGGAGTACCGACCGTCGTTGGCTGCTCGATCACTGCCAACCAGATTGCCGTCGGCGTCGCGGACGATCACTCGCATGTCGCTTCCGTAACCTCCGTCAGGAAGATCGATCTGGCCCGTGATGCCACCGCCACTCGGGTACACCATCGTCCCGACGGCGACAGACTTGCGAACCTGAGCCTGCGCGGGAGCAGCCATAGCGGGGTCTCTGTCTGTGATCGTCTGGTCACCGGTTGAGTAGCCGAATCCGTTGCGGCACTGGCGTCCCGGAACAACCCGGACGACGCACTCCCCGTCGGTCAGACCGCGGATGCTGAAGCTGCCGTCCTTCCGACTGGTCGCCGTCCGCGTCACGAGGTGTTGAAGACCCGTGTTGCCGGGGTTCGAGAAGAGTGCGGTCCTGGGGTCCACCGCTTGCAGGTTGCAGCGGAGCGGGTCACCCGCCTCGTCGACGAGTTGACCGGTGAGACTTCCGCCGGCCACCAGCGTCGCGTCGACGCCGCCGGTGGGCTCGCCCTCCTCGACGACCACCACATCCGAGGCGCCGCGACCGTCCTGCTCGGGCACCCCGCTGTAGAACTGTGCCGTGCTAAGGGACTGGCCGCTGACACGGTTGAAAGAGACTCGGTAGGAGCCAGGCAGGAGCGACCGGAAAGAGTAGTTGTTGCGATAGCGTCCACGCACCGACTTGGAGGCGACCACCTCACCCGTAGCGGCGTCGCGAACCACCACGCGGGTGTCTCGCCGTGCGTTGGAGATCCGTCCGCTCAGGCTCGATCCGACGTTGATCTGCATGTCACCGACTGTGGTGTCCTCACCGAGCTGCACCGCGACGGACGCTGCCGAGGAGCTTGCGGGAAGGGCGAGCGTGTCAAGTCCGGCGAAGTACGCGATGCCGTTGCGGCACCTACCACCCGGCACCACGCGCAGCAGGTAGTCGCCCGTTGAGAGGCCTCCGACGGTGAACTGCCCGCGACTGTTGGTTCGTCCCGACCTCGTGACGAGGTGCTGGGTCCCCGTGTGACCGGGATTGCGGATGCCCACCGTGCGAGGGTCAACGGCTTGAACCCGACAGCCTCCCAGGGTGGTCCCCCGGGGAGTCACGACGCGCCCGGAGATGGACCCGCCATCGACCAGCGCGCCGTTGACTCCGGAGCGGACTTCATTCGCGCCCAGCTCGATCAGGTCTGCTGCGGCGCGCCCGTCCGACTCCGGGACGCCGTCGAAGAACTGTGCGGCGGCGACCGGGCGCCTACATCCAGCGAGCGATTGCTCGCTTCGGCATGCAGGACGTCACCGGCGCACGAGCGACCTGGACCGCGCGCTGGTTTTGAACCCGCGCAGCAAGGTCGCCCGTCGGGTGGCTGAGGAAATCGACCGCCGCGTCGGCTAGGCGCCCAGCAGTCCGATCACTGGGTGATCCGACCTCGGTGGAGTTGCCACCACCGGGCAGCGTCCTGCACGTCCCGATCGACGTTGGGGTGGGCAGCCAGGGTCAAGCTTTCAGGGTCTGCCATTGCGGCGGCGTACAGCGCGCGGTCGGCGACCGACCCGCCCCGTTGCAGGTGCTTCATGAGGTTTTCGCGAGGCATCTTCCGACCGGAGGTTCCGGTCATCAGGAGTGCGGCCTCCACCCGTGGCTGATCGTTGCCGCTGAGCCACGACTCGGCGCCCGGCGGGAAGTAGTCCTGCGCCATGCCCGGAAGCCGCCGCAGGATCCTCGATCGGACCACCGGATCGACGTGGGCGTCGGCCATCGCTGCGAGGCGATCAGCCACCCGGAACCCGATGACGGGGACACTCCCCAGGAGCATGTAGGACGTGACCGCGCGGCATTCGTAGGGGCTGATGGCGATGTCAAAGATCAGTCGAGCCAGGATGGGTTGACGTCCCAGACCCAACTCGTTGGCGATGCTCGCGGCCGCGTCGCGACACATCGTCCAGTTCGCGTTCGTGGCGCCGCGTGACCAGTCACTGATGACGGCGGCTGGCGCCAGCGGCGCGGCTACGGTCCGGTGCCGGGTGCGAATGACAGCGTCGGGGATGAGCCGCAGCAGGTGGCTGCGCCACTCCCAGCCCGGAGCCGTGCGCCCACATTCGTTATGGATCCCGATCAGTTGATCTGCGATCGCTTCCCAGAAGTGCGGCCCGGAACTGATCTGGCCGAGGTTTTCCAGGGCTATCGCTGCTCCTCCGACCACTCGCTCGCGCGGGTCGTTGAGTAGTTGGAGGCACCAGTCGATCGCGTCTGGGCTGTGATATTCCCCCACTGCGCTCATCAAGTCGTTCAGCACCTGAATGTGGGGGTCGGCGATAAGTTCTTGGGCTGCAAGAAGAACGAGGTGCCCATAACCGCTGCCACGCAGGAGCGCGAGCGCCTCGTATCGAGCTGGATAGGCGGACCCGACCGATCGACCCAGCTCGCCGATCAGGCGGGTGATGAGCTCACGGGCCGTCGATTCCTGAAGTCCGATGGCTCCCGGTTGAGCCAGTGCTCTGGCCCAGGTGAGCCACAGAGCGGAGGTCCCCGGCTCGGGGGAGGCGAGTCGCTCGGTGAGCTGCGACAGTCCGCTGACGGTTCGGATGCGCGAGAGCCCTGCCTTGTCGAGCGGAGCCTCGGGGAAGGTCCGACAGGTGGCGTCGATCGGCGCGCGCAGTGAACCCGGAGTCAGTCCCAGGGCCATCTCGTAGGCGTCGGCGAGGTCACCGACGCGCACGATGCCGGTTTCGAGGCGATGCAGTCGGGTGGTGTTCGACGACACCATCCTGGCCATCTCCTCAAGGCCGGGCGCGGCCTCGGACGTGATCCTCGCGGCGCGCAGAATCCATCCGATGCGAACACCGACATCGATCTGGGGCCCGTCAAGAGGGGTGAGATCATCGAAGGCATTCGCGAATTCCCCACGGACGACTCGCGACATGAGCGAATGGTTACATTTCTTATCCCGACCGTTGGCCTGGATTCCGGAAAGGCACAGCGCAGAGTAGTTTTCGCCATCACGTGCAGACTAATTCAGCAACCGGGACCCGCATCCCTTTCCCGGCACTCAAGGAGTCCCGAATGCCCGCTCCCTCCCTACGTTTCTGCGCAGCCTGGTTTGCGGTCGCTTTAGTTGCAGGCTGCAGCGGAGCCACCGATAACGAAGTCGAAGGCGCGGACGCGGCCCTTGAGGAGACCACGGCCCGCTCATTGGTGGCCGCAGTCGAGCACCACCTCGACCGCCGGGCGAAGATCGCGGCACCACTGTTCCCCAGCGATCTCGCCTACGAGAGCCCGGAGAGCATCGATGACCGAACCCTGGCCGTCGAGGTGGCCCTCGACGAGGAGGTCGGCGACAACAGTCATGTACGCCTCGTCGTCAGCCCCGACACGGAAATCTTCAGCCAGTACTCCTGTGACAGTGAGGAGGCCGGCGCCAGCGACGGCTGCGAGGAACAGTCGACAGCCGACGGCGCCGATCAGCGGCTGGTGTGGGAGGCATTCAGCCCGGAAGAGGATCCCGGCTACATCGCCGCCGCAGTCCGTCGTGATGACCGAACGGTGACCGTTCTCTACTACGGCGACGAGATTCCCGAGGATCTACTGGACAGCGACCTAGCCGGCCTCGCGGATGCGCTCCTGGCCCTGATCGGCGACCCGGCAATCGGCTTCACGACCACCGCGGCGTACGCCGAAGCAGGGGCCGCGATCGACGACGACGTGATGCTCGATTGGTTCGGCCAGGGCAACGGCGCCGCCCCGCCGCCGGAGTATGAACGCGATTGAGCAGTCGGTCGGTGCCGGGTAAACCCTGGACCAGTGCCCCGATAGCGTCCAGGGATGGCTAGTCCTCGTTCCGGCGCTCGTCGACGCAACGGATCGTCGCGTCGTAGCGGAACGCGGCGGCCACCACGCCCGCTGCCGGTTGCCGGACCGGGTGAGCGTTTGTGGGTTCTCGATGTCCCCTACGGGACGCAGGTCGACGGCGCGGCCTGGCATCCGACCGTCAAAACGCACTTGTACGTCGGGCGCGCCTTGCCCATGCACCTCGCGCCGTACTCTCCTGGTCCGTACACGCTCGGGCGATTC